>NZ_CP019427.1:5815000-6098669 GCF_009834545.1 Pseudomonas sp. S04 | reverse complement strand
GGATATCCCCTAAGTTGAAAGCCGGTGAGGCAAAAACAAGCGGCCATTGTAGCGACCGGACGCAGACTTATCCACACGTAGCTTGATCACAGGTGCAGAAGAATCAAGGTTTTATCGGCAAAAAAGGCGACCAATGGTCTGTGCATAAGCTCTGTGGATAACCACGCCTAAGCTCGTTGTACAAGTGGGGGCGAAACTCGGTGGATAACCTGCCTGTGGATAACCACCTGTTTCACCCACAGCTTATCCGACAGCGCAGCACAGGCTGACCACCGCTTTCCACGGTAGTTGTCATTCTCTGTACAGCACGGGATAGAAGGGCTAAAGCAAGTTATCCACAGATAGAGGCGGGCCTAGCTTTTATAAGCTTTACAGAAAAGCTTTAAATACTTTCCTTCTTTATTTTTATATCTAGCTGTCCACCTTTCAAGGACGAACCACCCGAATACCCATTTAAAGGAAACCTTGGTTGGAAATTGACCTAGAGGCTTGCTTTCTCTAGAATCCCCGGTCTCTTAAAACGGGGGCCATTCCGGCCCGTTGTGGACGAACCAGGTAACACGACATGAAACGTACTTTCCAACCAAGCACTATCAAACGCGCTCGTACCCACGGTTTCCGTGCTCGCATGGCTACCAAAAACGGCCGCGCAGTCCTGTCGCGTCGTCGCGCCAAAGGTCGTGCGCGTCTGGCAGTTTGATAATCCGGTACTGGAGGTGAGTCAGGACTTCAGTCGGGAAAAGCGCTTGCTGACCCCCCGGCATTTCAAGGCAGTCTTTGACTCCCCTACCGGCAAGGTTCCGGGGAAAAATCTCCTGCTCCTTGCACGCACCAACGATCTCGATCACCCCCGTCTCGGGCTGGTTATCGGGAAAAAGAGTGTGAAACTCTCCGTTGAGCGAAATCGCCTCAAACGTCTGATGCGCGAATCGTTTCGCCTCCACCAGGATTCTCTGGTTGGGTGGGATATCGTGATCGTCGCGCGCAAAGGTTTGGGCGAAGTAGAAAACCCCGAATTGATTCAGCATTTCGGCAAACTCTGGAAACGTCTGGCACGCAGCAAGCCAGAGCCAGCAGTCAAAGCCGAAACTGTAGGGGTAGACAGCACTGATGCGTAAACTGGCACTCGTTCCGATCCAGTTTTATCGCTATGCCATTAGTCCTCTGATGGCCAGTCACTGTCGTTTCTACCCCAGTTGTTCCTGCTACGCGTATGAAGCCATTGAAAATCATGGCCTTCTGCGCGGTGGCTGGCTGACCTTTCGTCGTTTAGGTCGCTGTCATCCGTGGAATCCCGGTGGTTATGACCCGGTTCCGCCTATCCCTACCTCCCGTTCTTCTTCGATGGCCGAGTAATCATGGATATTAAACGCACGATCCTGATCGTCGCCCTGGCAATCGTGTCCTACGTCATGGTCCTGAAATGGAACCAGGACTACGGCCAGGCTGCCCTGCCGACTCAGAATGTTGCTGCCAATCAGAATGCCCCGGCTATTCCGGACGGTACCAACGCTTCCGCCAGTGCCGATGTACCCAGCGCAAATACCGATACCAGCACCCCTACCGAAACTCCGGTAGTGGCTAGTAAAGATCTCATCCACGTAAAAACGGATGTGCTCGAACTGGCTATCGATCCTCAGGGTGGTGATATCGCCCAACTGATGCTGCCGCTGTATCCACGTCGCCAGGACCATCCGGAAATTCCGTTCCAGCTGTTCGATAACGGCAGTGAACGTACTTATCTGGCGCAAAGTGGCCTGACCGGTACCAACGGTCCTGATGCTCGCCCGACCGGTCGTCCGGTTTACTCGTCCGAACAGAAGACTTATCAACTGGCTGATGGCCAGAACCAGCTCAACGTTGACCTCAAATTCAGCGATGGCGGTGTCAATTACATCAAGCGCTTCAGCTTCACTCGCGGTTTGTACGATCTGAAAGTTACTTATCTGATCGACAACACCAGCGACAAGGCCTGGACTGGCAACCTGTTTGCCCAGCTCAAGCGTGATGCCAGTGCCGATCCTTCTTCCACCACAGCCACCGGCACCGCCACTTACCTGGGCGCCGCCCTGTGGACAAGTGCAGAGCCGTACAAAAAAGTGTCGATGAAAGATATCGACAAGGCTGCGCTGAAAGAAACCGTCAATGGTGGCTGGGTCGCCTGGCTGCAACACTACTTCGTAACGGCCTGGATTCCAGCCAAGAACGACAGCAACGTGGTGCAGACTCGCAAAGACAACCAGGGCAACTACATCATCGGTTTCACTGGCCCGGCTTTGACCATTGCGCCAGGTGCCAAGGCTGAAACCAGCGCAACCCTGTATGCGGGTCCGAAAAGCCAGGCAGTACTGAAAGAGTTATCCCCAGGTCTGGAACTGACGGTCGACTACGGCATTCTGTGGTTCATCGCTCAACCGATCTTCTGGCTGCTGCAACATATCCACGCCATTGTGGGTAACTGGGGCTGGTCGATCATCTTCCTGACCATGCTGATCAAAGGGATCTTCTTCCCACTGTCGGCTGCCAGCTACAAGTCCATGGCCCGCATGCGTGCAGTGGCGCCAAAACTGGCTGCGCTGAAAGAGCAACATGGCGATGACCGGCAGAAAATGTCGCAAGCCATGATGGAGCTGTACAAGAAAGAGAAGATCAATCCGCTGGGTGGTTGCTTGCCAATCCTCGTGCAGATGCCGGTTTTCCTCTCGCTGTACTGGGTACTCCTGGAAAGCGTGGAAATGCGCCAAGCGCCATTCATGTTGTGGATTACCGACCTGTCGATCAAGGATCCGTTCTTCATTCTGCCGATCATCATGGGTGCAACCATGTTTATCCAGCAGCAGTTGAACCCGACTCCTCCGGATCCGATGCAGGCCAAGGTGATGAAGCTGATGCCAATCATCTTCACCTTCTTCTTCCTGTGGTTCCCTGCGGGCCTGGTGCTGTATTGGGTTGTGAACAACTGCCTGTCGATCGCACAACAGTGGTACATCACTCGCAAAGTTGAAGCGGCGACAAAAAAAGCCGACGCGTAACTTGCTCAGTATGTAACCATTCAAAACGCCCCCTCGTGGGGCGTTTTGCTATCTGCCATTTTTATCGGGATATCGGTTTATGAGCGCTCCTCGTGAAACCATCGCCGCCGTCGCCACCGCCCAGGGCCGTGGGGGCGTCGGTATCGTTCGTATTTCCGGGCCGCTGGCGCGTCATGCGGCACAGGCCATCAGTGGTCGTGAGCTGAAGCCGCGTTTTGCCCATTACGGTCCGTTTCTCAGCGCCGAGGATGAAGTCCTGGATGAAGGTATTGCCCTGTATTTCCCAGGGCCCAACTCCTTCACCGGTGAAGACGTGCTGGAACTGCAAGGCCACGGCGGACCGATTGTCCTGGACATGTTGCTGCAGCGTTGCCTGCAACTGGGTTGTCGTCTGGCCCGGCCAGGGGAGTTCAGCGAGCGCGCGTTCCTCAACGACAAGCTCGACCTGGCCCAGGCCGAAGCCATTGCCGATCTCATCGAGGCCAGCTCCGCGCAAGCCGCGCGCAATGCCCTGCGTTCCCTGCAAGGGGCGTTTTCCCAGCGTGTGCATAACCTCACCGAACAATTGATTGCCTTGCGTATCTATGTCGAAGCGGCGATCGACTTCCCGGAAGAGGAGATCGATTTCCTTGCCGATGGCCATGTGCTGTCCATGCTCGATGCCGTGCGCGAGGAGTTGGCCAAGGTATTGCGTGAAGCTGGGCAGGGCGCGTTGTTGCGCGATGGCATGACCGTGGTCATCGCCGGCCGTCCGAATGCCGGCAAGTCGAGCCTGCTCAATGCATTGGCCGGTCGTGAAGCCGCGATCGTCACCGAGATCGCCGGCACCACCCGGGATATCCTGCGCGAACATATCCACATCGATGGCATGCCGCTGCACGTGGTCGACACTGCGGGTCTTCGCGATACCGATGACCAGGTCGAGAAGATTGGCGTGGAGCGGGCGTTGAAGGCGATCAGCGAAGCCGACCGGGTGTTGCTGGTGGTCGACGCTACGGCCCCTGAAGCCCTTGATCCATTTGCCCTGTGGCCTGAGTTCCTGGAACAGCGCCCGGAGCCGGGCAAAGTCACCCTGATCCGCAACAAGGCCGACCTCACGGGTGAGGCCATTGGGCTGCAGGTCTGCGACGATGGGCACGTCACCATCAGCCTCAGTGCCAAGTCGGCAGGTGAAGGCCTGGAGCTACTGCGTGACCACCTCAAGGCCTGCATGGGCTACGAGCAGACCTCAGAAAGCAGTTTCAGCGCCCGTCGCCGTCACCTTGAAGCCTTGCGCCATGCCAGTGACTCCCTGGAACATGGGCGTGCGCAGCTGACATTGGCCGGCGCCGGCGAGTTGTTGGCCGAAGATTTGCGCCAGGCACAGCAGTCACTGGGTGAAATTACCGGTGAATTCAGCTCAGATGACCTGCTGGGCAGGATCTTTTCCAGCTTCTGCATCGGTAAATAACGCTCCCTTCCCAAGATAGGAGCCTGCGATCTAGTCATCTTTTGATGCTTCTACCCGTGCTTGCGTCTCTCTCGGGCGGATGAATCGTTAAAAGATCGCAGGCTTTCACCAGCTCTTACCGCTGTTAATCCATTTTTTTTCTTTCGTTGCCATGGGATTTTTTCGCCAGGGTGGTTTGCCCGTGGGCGAGATTTGCCTTTTTACGGTTTTTCTGTGGATTAAGCCCTGTGAATAACTGCCACTAAGGTCAGTTGATAACAGGGCCTGAAAACTGAGTAAAACTGCCTCTGTGGATAACCACCTCATTCATCCACAGGCTTAGACCGGTTATCCCATGCCCTCAAGGCCACATGACCACAGACTTTCAAACCGCTGTACACATTGTAAATAAAGGCTTGTAGGATTCTATCCACAGAAATGTAGCTGTATAGAAATAAACATAAAAACAAAGATCTTATAAATTTCTTTCTTTTTAATTTCTATTGTTCGTGACTTACCCACAGCTGGTTAAATTTTGTGCAAAGGGTTCTTTAGGAAGGGCGAAGTCCCTATACTTGTCGACCAGGTCCAAAAACCTGAGCTCAAACCATTTCTGAATTACCTAACTGAAGCAGGCACGAGGTGCGTGGTGGATTTCCCTTCCCGTTTTGAAGTGATCGTCATCGGCGGCGGTCATGCCGGTACCGAGGCAGCACTTGCATCAGCACGTATGGGGGCAAAAACCCTGTTGCTGACGCATAACGTGGAAACCCTCGGTGCCATGAGCTGCAACCCCGCAATTGGCGGGATCGGCAAAAGCCACCTGGTCAAGGAAATCGACGCCCTCGGCGGCGCGATGGCCATGGCCACCGATAAGGGTGGTATCCAATTTCGCGTGTTGAACAGCCGCAAAGGCCCAGCCGTGCGCGCTACTCGCGCCCAGGCCGACCGCGTGTTGTACAAGGCAGCGGTTCGCGAGATTCTCGAGAACCAGCCGAACCTGTGGATATTTCAACAGGCAGCGGACGACCTGATCGTTGAGCAGGAGCAGGTACGCGGTGTTGTCACCCAAATGGGCCTGCGTTTCTTCGCCGACTCCGTGGTTTTGACGACCGGTACTTTCCTCGGTGGACTTATCCACATCGGTTTGCAGAATTTTTCCGGCGGTCGCGCCGGTGATCCGCCGTCGATTGCCCTGGCTCACCGTCTGCGTGAACTGCCGCTGCGCGTGGGTCGCTTGAAAACCGGTACGCCACCGCGCATTGATGGCCGATCTGTGGATTTCTCGGTGATGACCGAGCAACCCGGTGATACGCCGATCCCGGTGATGTCGTTCATGGGCAACAAGGAACAGCATCCCAAGCAGGTCAGTTGCTGGATTACCCACACCAACGCCCGTACCCACGAAATCATCGCCGCGAACCTCGACCGTTCGCCGATGTATTCCGCTGCCGGTGAGATTGAAGGCATTGGTCCGCGTTACTGCCCATCGATCGAAGACAAGATCCACCGTTTTGCCGACAAGCAAAGCCACCAGGTGTTTATCGAGCCGGAAGGTCTGACCACCCACGAGCTTTACCCGAATGGGATATCCACAAGCTTGCCGTTCGACGTGCAATTGCAGATCGTGCAATCGATCCGCGGCATGGAGAACGCGCACATCGTGCGTCCGGGCTACGCGATCGAGTACGACTACTTCGATCCACGCGACCTGAAGTACAGCCTGGAAACCAAGGTGATCGGCGGTCTGTTTTTCGCCGGGCAGATCAACGGCACCACCGGTTACGAAGAAGCCGGCGCCCAAGGTTTGCTGGCCGGGGCCAACGCCGCACTGCGTGCACAGGGCAAAGACGCCTGGTGCCCGCGTCGCGATGAAGCCTACATCGGCGTATTGGTCGACGATCTGATTACCCTCGGGACCCAGGAACCGTATCGGATGTTCACTTCCCGCGCCGAATACCGGTTGATCCTGCGCGAAGACAACGCCGACCTGCGCTTGACCGAAAAAGGTCGCGAGCTGGGCCTGGTCGATGACGCGCGTTGGGCAGCATTCTGCAAAAAACGCGAAAGCATCGAACTCGAAGAGCAGCGCCTGAAAAGTACCTGGGTTCGCCCGGGCACCGAGCAAGGCGATGCGATTGCGGAAAAATTCGGCACCCCGCTGACCCACGAATACAACTTGCTGAACCTGCTGACCCGTCCGGAAATCGACTACGCTGGCCTGATCTCGGTCACCGGCATAGGTGCAGACGATCCACAGGTTGCCGAGCAGGTCGAGATCAAGACCAAATACGCCGGTTACATCGATCGCCAACAGGATGAAATCGCTCGTCTGCGGGCCAGCGAAGACACCAAACTGCCTGTGGATATCGATTACACGACCATCTCCGGTCTCTCCAAGGAGATTCAGGGCAAGCTCGGTGCAACCCGTCCGGAAACACTGGGCCAGGCTTCGCGGATCCCGGGCGTGACGCCGGCAGCCATTTCGCTGTTGATGATTCATTTGAAAAAACGCGGCGCGGGCCGTCAGTTGGAGCAAAGCGCTTGAGTTCGTTGGTCACCTTGCAACACGCCGAAGAGTTATCCACAGGTGCACGCCAGCTCGGTGTCAACCTGAGTGAAGCCCAGCACGCCCAATTGCTGGGTTACCTGGCCCTGTTGATCAAATGGAACAAGGCCTACAACCTCACCGCGGTGCGTGATCCGGACGAAATGGTCTCGCGGCATTTGCTCGACAGTCTGAGCGTGATGTCCTTCATCGAAAACGGCCGTTGGCTGGATGTTGGCAGTGGCGGTGGCATGCCAGGTATTCCCCTGGCCATCCTGTTCCCAGAGTCGCAAGTCACTTGCCTGGACAGCAATGGCAAGAAAACCCGCTTCCTGACCCAGGTCAAACTCGAACTCAAACTGGATAACCTGCAAGTTATCCACAGTCGCGTCGAAGCCTTCCAGCCTGAGCTGCCATTCAACGGGATCATCTCCCGGGCCTTCAGCAGCATGGAGAATTTCAGCAACTGGACGCGCCACCTCGGCGACACCGATACACGTTGGCTGGCAATGAAGGGCGTTCATCCCGCGGATGAGCTGGTAGCATTGCCGGCAGACTTCCACCTCGATAGCGAACACGCCTTGGCCGTACCTGGTTGCCAAGGCCAACGCCATCTGCTGATACTGCGCCGCACGGCATGATTGGGAACACAAGCAAGAATGGCTAAGGTATTCGCGATAGCGAACCAAAAGGGTGGTGTGGGCAAGACCACCACCTGCATCAACCTCGCAGCATCCCTGGTCGCCACCAAGCGCCGGGTGCTGTTGATCGATCTCGATCCACAGGGCAACGCCACCATGGGTAGCGGTGTGGATAAACACGGCCTGGAAAACTCGGTCTACGACTTGTTGATCGGCGAATGCGACCTGACCCAGGCCATGCATTTCTCCGAACACGGTGGTTACCAGCTGTTGCCGGCGAACCGCGACCTGACCGCGGCGGAAGTGGTCCTGCTGGAAATGCAGATGAAGGAAAGCCGCCTGCGCAGCGCCTTGGCGCCGATTCGCGAGAGCTATGACTACATCCTGATCGACTGCCCGCCGTCGCTGTCGATGCTCACCCTGAATGCATTGGTCGCCGCCGATGGGGTCATTATCCCCATGCAGTGTGAATACTTTGCACTCGAAGGCTTGAGTGACCTTGTGGATAACATCAAGCGCATCGCCGAACTGCTAAACCCGAACCTCAAGGTCGAAGGCCTGTTGCGGACCATGTATGACCCGCGCCTGAGCCTGATGAACGATGTTTCGGCCCAGCTCAAGGAACACTTCGGCGAGCAGCTGTACGACACGGTCATCCCACGCAACATCCGCCTGGCCGAAGCACCCAGCTATGGCATGCCTGCGCTGGCGTACGACAAATCATCGCGAGGCGCGATTGCCTACCTGGCATTGGCAGGCGAGATGGTTCGCCGTCAACGCAAAAACTCACGTGCCGCCGCTGCTCAGGCAACTTAAGGAATCCCCATGGCCGTCAAGAAACGAGGTCTCGGACGTGGACTGGATGCACTGCTGAGTGGTCCGACTGTCAGCGCGCTGGAAGAACAGGCCGTGCAGGCCGACTTGCGCGAGCTGCAGCACTTGCCACTGGACCTGCTCCAGCGCGGCAAGTACCAGCCCCGCCGGGACATGGACCCGCAGGCGCTGGAAGAGCTGGCGCAGTCGATCAAGAGCCAGGGCGTGATGCAGCCGATCGTGGTTCGTCCCATCGGCGCCGGGCGCTTTGAAATCATTGCCGGTGAGCGCCGCTGGCGCGCCAGCCAGCAGGCCGGGCAGGAAACCATCCCGGCGATGGTGCGTGACGTGTCGGATGAAACCGCTATCGCCATGGCCCTGATCGAGAACATCCAGCGCGAGGACCTCAATCCAATCGAGGAAGCTGTCGCCCTGCAGCGTTTGCAGCAGGAGTTCCAGCTGACTCAGCAGCAAGTGGCCGAAGCCGTGGGCAAGTCCCGGGTGACAGTCGCTAACCTGTTGCGCCTGATTGCCTTGCCAGAAGTCATCAAGACCATGTTGTCCCACGGCGACCTGGAAATGGGTCATGCCCGTGCTTTGCTCGGGTTACCGGAAAATCAACAGGTTGAAGGGGCGCGACACGTTGTCGCACGGGGCCTCACCGTACGCCAGACAGAAGCCCTGGTTCGCCAGTGGCTCAGTGGCAAGCCGGAGGTCGCCGAACCGGTCAAGGCCGACCCGGATATCGCCCGCCTTGAACAGCGTCTGGCAGAGCGCCTAGGCTCTGCGGTGCAGATCCGCCACGGGAAGAAGGGAAAAGGTCAGTTGGTAATCGGCTATAACTCACTGGATGAGCTTCAAGGTGTCCTTGCACACATCCGCTGAAACATTTCCTCATGTAGCGTGCAGTCGGAAATCACTACCTGACAGTTGAATAGGGGCTGAACCGCCCCTATACTCTGCGCGCATTTTGTCGGCACAAATTATGCCAAGTTATTGAATTCTGGCAGCCGACCTTTGAGGAGCAAGATCGATGGAAAGCCGCACGCCAAACCGCTTGCCGTTCCATCGCCTGGCGGTTTTTCCGGTGTTACTGGCTCAATTTGTCGTTTTGCTGCTGGCCGCTTTGGCGCTTTGGCAATGGCATGGAGTCGTAGCCGGGTACTCAGGACTCTGCGGAGGCCTGATAGCCTTGCTTCCCAATGTTTATTTCGCTCATAGGGCATTTCGGTTTTCCGGGGCCCGGGCAGCTCAAGCCATCGTCCGGTCTTTTTATGCCGGCGAGGCGGGCAAACTGATTTTGACGGCAGTGCTTTTTGCATTGACGTTCGCAGGTGTGAAGCCACTGGCGCCGTTAGCAGTCTTCGGCGTCTTTGTGTTGACCCAACTGGTCAGCTGGTTCGCTCCCCTGCTGATGAGAACAAGACTTTCGAGACCTTAGGGCGTTTGAGGCAACCATGGCAGAAACAACCGCTTCGGGCTATATCCAGCACCACTTGCAGAACCTGACCTTCGGTCAGCACCCTACCGGCGGCTGGGGCTTTGCCCACACCGCAGCAGAAGCCAAAGAAATGGGCTTCTGGGCTTTCCACGTCGATACCCTCGGCTGGTCGGTCGCATTGGGTCTGATTTTCGTACTTCTTTTCCGCATGGCGGCGAAGAAAGCGACTTCCGGTCAACCAGGTGCTTTGCAGAACTTCGTTGAAGTATTGGTCGAATTCGTCGATGGCAGCGTGAAAGACAGCTTCCATGGCCGTAGCCCGGTGATTGCACCGCTGGCACTGACCATCTTCGTCTGGGTCTTCCTGATGAACGCCGTCGACCTGATCCCGGTTGACTGGATTCCTCAGCTGGCCATGATGATCTCTGGCGATCCGCACATTCCGTTCCGTGCCGTATCGACCACTGACCCGAACGCTACCCTGGGCATGGCCCTGTCGGTGTTCGCGTTGATCATTTTCTACAGCATCAAGGTCAAGGGCATCGGCGGTTTCATCGGCGAACTGACCCTGCACCCGTTCGGCAGCAAGAACGTCTTCGTTCAAGCCTTGCTGATCCCGGTGAACTTCCTGCTGGAGTTCGTGACGCTGATCGCCAAGCCAATCTCGCTGGCCCTGCGTCTGTTCGGCAACATGTATGCCGGCGAACTGGTGTTCATTCTGATCGCTGTGATGTTCGGCAGTGGTCTGCTCTGGCTTAGCGGCCTGGGCGTAGTTCTGCAGTGGGCGTGGGCTGTGTTCCACATCCTGATCATCACCCTGCAGGCGTTTATCTTCATGATGCTGACCATCGTCTACCTGTCGATGGCGCACGAAGAGAACCATTAAGACCAGCTTAGGCTAGTCTGATGTCCCTCTCGTCTCGGCGGGAGGGGGCCCATCACGGGCACGATGAAACGATTTGTTTTACCGCTTTAATCTAAAAAACCTAAACCATACGACGTAAAAGTCGGGAGGAAAGATGGAAACTGTAGTTGGTCTAACCGCTATCGCTGTTGCACTGTTGATCGGCCTGGGCGCACTGGGTACCGCAATTGGTTTCGGCCTGTTGGGCGGCAAGTTCCTGGAAGGCGCAGCGCGTCAGCCAGAAATGGTTCCAATGCTGCAAGTTAAAATGTTCATCGTTGCCGGTCTGCTCGACGCCGTAACCATGATCGGTGTTGGTATTGCTCTGTTCTTCACTTTCGCGAACCCATTCGTTGGTCAACTCGCTGGCTAATCACTCGAACCTTCGAGTGATTGGTGTGATGTGCAACGAACGAGCGAGGTGTTGGCGTGAACATTAATGCAACCCTGATTGGCCAGTCCGTTGCGTTCTTAATTTTTGTACTTTTTTGCATGAAGTTCGTGTGGCCTCCGGTCATTGCGGCTTTGCACGAACGTCAGAAGAAGATCGCGGATGGACTGGACGCTGCCGCCCGAGCAGCTCGCGACCTGGAGTTGGCCCAAGATAAAGCGGGTCAACAACTGCGCGAAGCAAAAACTCAGGCAGCCGAAATCATTGAGCAAGCCAAGAAGCGCGGCAATCAGATCGTTGAAGAGGCTGTTGAAAAAGCCCGTATCGACGCTGAACGCGTAAAGGTTCAGGCTCAGGCCGAGATCGAGCAGGAAATCAACAGTGTCAAAGACGCGCTGCGTACCCAACTGGGTGCACTGGCCGTTGGCGGCGCCGAGAAGATCCTGGGTGCCACAATCGATCAAAACGCGCACGCGGAGCTGGTAAACAAACTGGCTGCTGAAATTTAAGCGAGGGCGATCATGGCAGAATTGACCACGTTGGCCCGACCTTACGCTAAGGCAGCCTTCGAGCACGCCCAGGCCCACCAGCAACTGGCCTCTTGGTCAGCCATGCTCGGCCTGGCTGCAGCAGTGTCGCAAGACGACACCATGCAGCGCGTGCTCAAGGCCCCGCGACTGACGAGCGCAGACAAGGCCGCCACGTTTATTGACGTGTGCGGCGACAAGTTTGATGCCAAGGCACAGAACTTCATCAACATCGTTGCCGAAAACGACCGTCTCCCGCTGTTGCCGGAGATCGCCGCTCTGTTTGACCTGTACAAGGCTGAACAAGAGAAGTCGGTAGATGTAGAAGTCACCAGTGCTTTTGCATTGAACCAAGAACAGCAAGACAAACTCGCCAAGGTTCTCAGTGCACGACTCAACCGGGAAGTGCGCCTGCAAGTTGCGGAGGATGCCGCCCTGATTGGTGGTGTCATCATTCGCGCCGGCGACCTGGTAATCGATGGCTCGATTCGCGGAAAACTCGCGAATCTTGCCGAAGCATTGAAATCTTGAGTTTGAAGGGGCAGCAGAGCAATGCAGCAACTCAATCCTTCCGAAATAAGTGAAATTATCAAGGGCCGCATCGAAAAGCTCGATGTGACCTCCCAAGCCCGTAACGAAGGCACTGTCGTCAGCGTATCTGACGGTATCGTGCGGATTCACGGTCTGGCCGACGTAATGTACGGCGAGATGATCGAGTTTCCGGGCGGCGTCTTCGGTATGGCTCTCAACCTGGAGCAGGACTCCGTAGGTGCCGTTGTATTGGGCGCATACCAGTCCCTGGCTGAAGGCATGAGCGCCAAGTGCACCGGCCGCATCCTCGAAGTTCCGGTTGGTAAGGAACTGCTGGGTCGCGTAGTCGACGCACTGGGTAACCCAGTTGACGGCAAAGGTCCGCTGAACAACACCGAGACCGATGCGGTCGAGAAAGTTGCTCCAGGCGTGATCTGGCGTAAGTCGGTAGACCAGCCTGTACAGACTGGCTACAAGGCTGTCGATGCCATGATCCCAGTCGGCCGTGGCCAGCGTGAGCTGATCATCGGTGACCGTCAGATCGGTAAAACCGCTCTGGCGATCGACGCGATCATCAACCAGAAAGACAGCGGCATCTTCTGCGTATACGTAGCGATCGGTCAGAAACAATCGACCATCGCCAACGTGGTTCGCAAGCTGGAAGAAAACGGCGCACTGGCTAACACCATCGTCGTGGCTGCGAGCGCCTCGGAATCTGCAGCACTGCAGTTCCTGGCACCGTACTCCGGTTGCACCATGGGTGAATTCTTCCGCGACCGCGGTGAAGACGCGCTGATCGTTTATGACGATCTGTCCAAGCAAGCAGTGGCTTACCGCCAGATTTCCCTGCTGCTGCGCCGTCCACCAGGCCGTGAAGCTTACCCAGGCGACGTGTTCTATCTCCACTCCCGTCTGCTGGAGCGCGCATCCCGCGTTTCGGAAGAATACGTAGAGAAGTTCACCAACGGCGCAGTGACCGGCAAAACCGGTTCCCTGACCGCACTGCCGATCATCGAAACCCAGGCTGGCGACGTTTCCGCGTTCGTTCCGACCAACGTGATTTCCATCACCGACGGTCAGATCTTCCTGGAATCGGCCATGTTCAACTCCGGGATCCGTCCTGCTGTGAACGCCGGTGTTTCGGTATCCCGTGTGGGTGGTGCCGCTCAGACCAAGATCATCAAGAAGCTGTCCGGTGGCATCCGTACCGCTCTGGCTCAGTACCGTGAACTGGCGGCATTCGCCCAGTTCGCTTCTGACCTGGACGAAGCGACCCGTAAGCAACTTGAGCATGGTCAGCGCGTTACCGAGCTGATGAAGCAGAAGCAATACGCACCAATGTCGATTGCTGACATGGCGCTGTCGCTGTATGCCGCTGAGCGTGGGTTCCTGACTGACGTTGAAATCGCCAAGATCGGCAGCTTCGAACAAGCGCTGATTGCTTTCTTCAACCGCGATCACGCCGATTTGATGGCGAAGATCAACGTGAAGGGTGACTTCAATGACGAAATCGACGCTGGCATGAAAGCCGGTATCGAGAAGTTCAAGGCCACCCAAACCTGGTAAGCCGCAGCGGGAGCCGCAAGGCTCCCGCTTGCTAACCTGATAGGTGTTACATGGCAGGCGCAAAAGAGATTCGCAGTAAGATTGCGAGCATCAAAAGCACGCAAAAGATTACCAGCGCCATGGAAAAAGTGGCGGTCAGCAAAATGCGCAAGGCACAAATGCGCATGGCTGCTAGCCGTCCTTACGCGGAGCGCATCCGCCAGGTTATTGGTCATCTGGCCAACGCCAACCCGGAATATCGCCACCCCTTCATGATCGACCGTGAAATCAAGCGCGTCGGTTACGTAGTAGTGAGCAGTGACCGTGGTCTGTGTGGTGGCTTGAACACCAACCTGTTCAAGGCCCTGGTCAAGGACATGGCGGTAAACCGCGAAAATGGCGTCGAGATCGATCTGTGTGTTGTTGGTAGCAAGGGTGCGGCTTTCTTCCGCAACTTCGGCGGTAACGTCGTAGCAGCTATCAGCCACCTGGGTGAAGAGCCATCGATCAATGATCTGATCGGCAGCGTCAAGGTGATGCTGGATGCCTACCTGGACGGCCGTATCGACCGCCTGAGCGTGGTATCCAACAAGTTCATCAACACCATGACGCAACAGCCTACCGTGGAGCAGTTGATTCCGCTGGTGGCAACCCCGGATCAAGGACTCAAGCACCACTGGGACTATCTCTACGAACCGGATGCCAAGGAGCTGCTGGACGGCTTGATGGTCCGTTACGTGGAGTCGCAGGTCTACCAGGCGGTGGTCGAGAACAACGCAGCTGAACAAGCGGCGCGGATGATCGCAATGAAGAACGCTACCGACAACGCCGGTGACTTGATCAGCGATTTGCAGCTGATCTACAACAAGGCGCGTCAGGCTGCGATCACCCAAGAGATCTCGGAAATCGTCGGCGGCGCTGCCGCGGTTTAACGGTTCAAATATTCAGAGGATCCAGCTATGAGTAGCGGACGTATCGTTCAAATCATCGGCGCCGTTATCGACGTGGAATTTCCACGCGACAGCGTACCGAGCATCTACAACGCGCTGACAGTTCAAAGCGCGGCCGCAACCACTCTGGAAGTTCAGCAACAGCTGGGCGACGGCGTGGTTCGTACCATTGCGATGGGCTCCACCGAGGGCTTGAAGCGTGGTCTGGACGTCATCGACTCCGGCGCAGCCATTTCCGTACCAGTCGGTAAAGCGACCCTGGGCCGGATCATGGACGTTCTGGGCAACCCGATCGACGAAGCAGGTCCAATCGACACCGAAGAGCGCTGGGGCATTCACCGTCCTGCGCCAACCTTCGCAGAACAAGCGGGCGGCAACGACCTGCTGGAAACCGGCATCAAGGTTATCGACCTGGTTTGCCCGTTCGCCAAGGGCGGTAAAGTTGGTCTGTTCGGTGGTGCCGGTGTAGGCAAAACCGTAAACATGATGGAACTGATCCGTAACATCGCCATCGAGCACAGCGGTTATTCCGTGTTCGCCGGTGTGGGTGAGCGTACTCGTGAGGGTAACGACTTCTACCACGAGATGAAGGACTCCAACGTTCTGGACAAAGTGGCACTGGTTTACGGTCAGATGAACGAGCCGCCGGGTAACCGTCTGCGCGTAGCACTGACTGGCCTGACCATGGCCGAGAAGTTCCGTGACGAAGGTAACGACGTTCTGCTGTTCGTCGACAACATCTATCGTTACACCCTGGCCGGTACTGAAGTATCCGCACTGCTGGGCCGTATGCCTTCTGCAGTAGGTTACCAGCCGACCCTGGCTGAAGAGATGGGTACTCTGCAAGAGCGCATCACTTCGACCAAAAACGGTTCGATCACCTCGATCCAAGCGGTATACGTACCTGCGGATGACTTGACTGACCCGTCGCCAGCGACCACCTTCGCCCACTTGGACGCCACCGTCGTTCTGTCCCGTGACATCGCTTCCCTGGGTATCTACCCAGCGGTAGACCCACTGGACTCGACTTCGCGTCAGTTGGACCCGAACGTGATCGGTCAGGACCACTACGACACCGCTCGCGGCGTACAGTATGTTCTGCAGCGTTACAAAGAACTGAAGGACATCATCGCGATCCTGGGTATGGACGAGCTGTCGGAAGCCGACAAGCAGTTGGTAAACCGTGCTCGTAAGATCCAGCGTTTCTTGTCGCAGCCGTTCTTCGTGGCTGAAGTCTTCACCGGTGCCTCGGGTAAATACGTTTCCCTGAAAGACACCATTGCTGGCTTCAAAGGCATCCTCAACGGTGACTACGACCACCTGCCAGAACAAGCGTTCTACATGGTTGGCGGCATCGAAGAAGCGATCGAGAAAGCCAAGAAACTGTAATCCAGGCGCCCGGCGACGGGCGCTAATTTAGGTTGAGGCAATCAGATGGCTATGACAGTCCATTGCGACATCGTCAGCGCGGAAGGAGAAATCTTTTCCGGTCTGGTCGAGATGGTGATTGCGCACGGTGCACTGGGTGATCTTGGTATCGCCCTGGGTCACGCGCCGCTGATCACTAATCTGAAACCGGGTCCGATCCGCCTGATCAAGCAAGGCGGGGAAGCCGAGGTGTTCTACATCTCCGGTGGTTTCCTCGAGGTTCAGCCGAATATGGTCAAGGTACTTGCCGATACCGTGCAACGTGCTGCCGACCTGGATGAAGCCTCCGCTCAGGAAGCCGTCAAGGCTGCCGAGAAGGCCCTGCATGAGCGCGGCGCCGAGTTCGATTACGGCTCTGCTTCCGCACGTCTGGCCGAGGCTGCAGCTCAGCTGCGCACCGTCCAGCAGATCCGCAAGAAGTTCGGCGGCTAATCGCCTCCCGCTTGTTGTGTGATTGATTAAAAAGGGTAGCCTCGGCTACCCTTTTTATTTTTTGCAATTCACCTCTTGGTCGCAGCCGCTGACCACCCAGGATTGGTAGCCAGTCATGTCACTAGAAATCGTTATCCTCGCCGCAGGTCAAGGCACCCGCATGCGTTCAGCCTTGCCCAAAGTACTTCATCCGGTGGCGGGCAACTCGATGCTTGGCCATGTTATCCACAGCGCCCGGCAGCTTCAGCCACAGCGTATTCACGTGGTGATCGGCCACGGCGCCGACGCCGTGCGTGAGCGCCTGGCGGCGGATGACCTGAATTTTGTCCTGCAGGACCAGCAACTGGGTACTGGCCATGCCGTAGCCCAGGCCGTGCCGTTCATCACGGCCGACACTGTGTTGATTCTCTACGGCGATGTGCCGCTGATCGAAGTCGAGACCCTGCAACGCCTGCTTACCCACGTAGCGCCCCAGCAATTGGGCTTGTTGACGGTCGAGCTGGATGACCCGACCGGTTATGGCCGGATCGTGCGTGACTCGGCTGGCAAAGTCACCGCCATCGTCGAGCAAAAAGACGCCAATGAGACCGAGCGGGCCATCACCGAAGGCAACACCGGGATTCTCGCGGTGCCTTTCGAGCGTCTGGGTGACTGGATGAGCCGGTTGTCCAACAACAACGCCCAGGGCGAGTACTACCTGACTGACGTAATTGCCATGGCTGTCAGCGATGGCCTGGTGGTGGCTACCGAACAACCCCACGACGCCATGGAAGTGCAGGGCGCCAATGACCGCAAGCAACTCGCCGAACTCGAGCGTCATTACCAGCTGCGAGCCAGCCGTCGACTGATGGCCCAGGGGGTGACATTGCGCGATCCGGCCCGGTTTGATGTGCGTGGCGAAGTGACCGTCGGTCGGGATGTGCTGATCGATATCAACGTGATTCTCGAGGGTCGCGTGGTCATCGAGGACGACGTCGAGATCGGCCCGAACTGCGTGATCAAGGACAGCACCCTGCGCAAAGGCGTGGTGGTCAAGGCCAACAGTCACATTGATGGCGCGATTCTGGGGGAGGGCAGCGATGCCGGCCCGTTCGCCCGCCTGCGTCCCGGCACGGTCCTGGAAGCGCGGGCCCATGTGGGTAACTTTGTCGAACTGAAAAATGCCCACCTCGGCGAAGGCGCCAAAGCCGGTCACCTGACCTACCTGGGTGACGCTGAAATCGGTGCGCGCAGCAACATCGGCGCAGGCACCATCACCTGCAACTACGACGGCGCCAACAAATGGAAAACCGTGCTGGGCGAAGACGTGTTCATTGGCTCCAACAACTCCCTGGTTGCGCCTGTGGATATCTCTGCCGGTGCAACCACCGCGGCCGGATCGACTATCACAGCCAATGTGGATAAGTCCCAACTTGCCGTGGCCAGGGCCAGGCAGAAAAATATCGACGGTTGGAAACGTCCGGAGAAGATCAAGAAGGTCTGATTTATCCACAGGCTCATGATCCACTCTATTCGCGGGCAAGCCTTCTCCTGGTAGGAGCAAGGCTTGCCCGCGAAGCTTTTTTCTTCTTTCCCGCTTGACGAAGTTTCGCTGATAGGTTTTTATTGCTTTCGTTATCTTTCGAAACGAAACTTACCGAACCATGTCGAAACGCAACACGCCCCTACGCCGACACAATATCCTTGCCTTGCTCACCGAGCAGGGTGAAGTCAGTGTGGATGAGTTGGCCAAACGCTTCGAAACCTCGGAAGTGACGATACGCAAGGATCTGGCTGCACTGGAAAGCCATGGCCTGCTGCTGCGCCGTTATGGCGGCGCAATCACCATGCCCCAGGAGCTGGTCAGCGATCCCGGCCAGCCGGTTTCCCAGTACAAACAGGCCATCGCTCGCGCCGCCGTACAGCGGATTCGCGAGCATGCGCGCATCATCATCGACAGTGGCAGTACCACAGCAGCGATGATTCCCCAGTTGGGCCTGCAGCCCGGTCTGGTGGTCATGACCAACTCCCTGCATGTGGCCAACGCCTTGAGCGAATTGGAACACGAGCCTGTGCTGTTGATGACCGGCGGAACCTGGGACCCACATTCAGAGTCATTCCAGGGGCAGGTGGCCGAACAGGTCCTGCGCTCTTATGATTTTGACCAGTTGTTCATCGGTGCCGACGGCATCGACCTGGTGCGCGGTACCACCACCTTCAATGAGCTACTCGGCCTCAGCCGGGTCATGGCCGATGTAGCCCGCGAAGTGATCGTGATGGTCGAATCCGACAAGATCGGACGCAAGATCCCTAACCTGGAGCTGCCATGGAGCAGCGTCCATACCCTTATTACCGATGACCGCCTGCCCATCGAAGCGCGCGATCAGATTCAGGCCCGCGGCATTCACTTGATTTGCGCGGCAGTCAGCCAGGAGAAATAGCATGTGTGGAATTGTCGGCGCAGTTGCGGAACGTAATATCACCGCCATTTTGCTCGAAGGCCTCAAGCGCCTCGAATACCGCGGCTATGACAGCGCCGGTGTGGCAGTCTTCACCAACGACAATACGTTGGAGCGCGTGCGTCGGCCGGGCAAGGTCAGCGAACTGGAGCAGGCCCTGGAAACCACACCACTGGTCGGCCGCCTGGGTATCGCCCACACCCGCTGGGCAACTCACGGCGCCCCGTGCGAACGTAACGCCCACCCGCATTTTTCCGGCGACCTGGCGGTGGTGCACAACGGCATCATCGAGAACCACGAAGCCCTGCGTGAACAACTCAAGGCCTTGGGTTATGTGTTCACCTCGGACACCGATACCGAAGTCATCGCCCACCTGCTCAACCACAAGCTCAAGGACCAGCCGGACCTGACCGCCGCCCTCAAGGCCACGGTCAAGGAACTGCACGGTGCCTATGGCCTGGCCGTGATCAGCGCCCAACAGCCGGATCGCCTGGTTGCCGCCCGCAGTGGCAGCCCGCTGGTGATCGGCCTCGGCCTGGGCGAGAACTTCCTGGCTTCCGACCAACTGGCCCTGCGTCAGGTCACCGACCGCTTCATGTACCTGGAAGAAGGCGACATCGCCGAAATCCAGCGTGACCGCGTGAAGATCTGGGATGTCGACGGCAAGGCCGTGGAACGCGAGTCGGTGCAGTACCGCGACAACGCCGAATCGGCCGAGAAGGGCGAGTACCGGCACTTCATGCTCAAGGAAATCCACGAGCAGCCGTCCGTGGTCCAGCGCACCCTGGAAGGGCGCCTGAGCCAGAACCAGGTACTGGTACAGGCCTTTGGCCCGCAAGCCGCCGAGCTCTTCGCCAAAGTGCGCAACGTGCAGATTGTTGCCTGTGGCACCAGTTACCACGCCGGCATGGTTGCCCGGTACTGGCTCGAAGAGCTGGCGGGGATCCCGTGCCAGGTCGAAGTCGCCAGCGAGTTCCGCTATCGCAAGGTGGTGGTGCAACCCGATTCCCTGTTCGTGACCATCTCCCAGTCCGGCGAGACCGCCGACACCCTGGCCGCCCTGCGTAACGCCAAGGAACTGGGCTTCCTCGCCAGCCTGGCGATCTGCAACGTCGGTATCAGCTCGCTGGTGCGTGAATCCGACCTGACCCTGCTGACCCAGGCCGGTCGTGAAATTGGCGTGGCTTCGACCAAAGCGTTCACCACCCAACTGGTCGGCCTGTTGCTGTTGACCCTGTCCCTGGGTCAGGTCCGCGGCACCCTCGCCCCAGGCGTGGAAGCCGAACTGGTCGAAGAACTGCGTCGCCTGCCAATTCGCCTGGGCGAAGCCCTGGCCATGGACGGTATCGTCGAGAAAGTCGCGGAACTGTTCGCCGAGAAGCACCACACGCTGTTCCTGGGCCGTGGCGCACAGTTCCCGGTGGCGATGGAAGGGGCGCTCAAGCTCAAGGAAATCTCCTACATCCACGCCGAAGCCTACCCGGCGGGCGAGCTCAAGCACGGCCCATTGGCCCTGGTCGACAACGATATGCCAGTGGTCACCGTGGCGCCGAACAACGAGCTGCTGGAGAAACTCAAATCCAACCTGCAGGAAGTTCGCGCCCGTGGCGGCCAGTTGATCGTGTTTGCCGACGAGAAAGCCGGCATGAGCAACGGCGAAGGCACCCACGTGGTGAACATGCCGCACATTCACGACATCCTGTCGCCGATCCTCTACACCATTCCGTTGCAACTGCTCTCGTACTACGTCGCCGTGCTCAAGGGCACTGACGTCGACCAGCCACGCAACCTGGCGAAGTCGGTGACTGTGGAATAAGTTATCCACAGCGAAATAACAACGGCCCGTTCAGGCACGCAAAGCGAGGCCCCCGTCCTGCGGGGATCCTCGCGCCTGATGGACGAACACTGAGTAAAAGACGCAATTACAGGTGGTAATCGCCCGCCGCCTCCGGCTGGTAAAGCACTTTCCTGATTTCAATCCGGCGGGTTCGGTCAGAAATTCGCCAGTCGATGGCGTCCCCCTCCTGATAGCCCAGGATGGCGGCGCCGATGTCGGAATACACGGAATGCTTCCCTGCGTTGCTGTCCGCGTCTTCGGGGTAGACCAGGACCACTTCGATCTCTTCGTCGTCCAGCTGCAGCAAGGCCCTGGAGTTCATCGTGACGACATTGCACGCCACCTGCTGCGGCTTGACGACAATGGCTCGCTCAAGCTCATGTTCGAGTTCAACCACGGTCGGGCCTTGCTCGAGCACGATTAGACTCTCGAGCCTGGCCTTGTCGATTTCAGTGATGTAGATCCTGGTGGAGTCGTCAACGGCACCTTCGCGCAAGCGCTGGAGGTAGCGCCCCGCCGTCATGGAAAATGACTTCAATGTCGGCGTTTCGCTCTCAAGCACAAAGCCGCTGCGCAGAAAGGCTTTCAGCGAGCGCGCGTTGTCCGGGTGGATCTTGGCGATGAGCTTCTCGGCCCGAATGTCGAGGAAGGCCAGTTTCATGCCTTCGCGGATCGTGCGGGCGCCAAGGTTTCGGCCCCATTTGTCGCTGTCTCCGATGACCAGGACTATCTCGCAATTTGAGCCGGTCTTGATCAGACGGACAAAGCCCACCGGGGCGTCATACCGGTCATAAGCCATGAAGAATCGGCCGCCCCGGTTGAATAGATGGGTCAGGATCGGCGATTGAGTCCGATCGATGACTTGCTCGATGGAGCGGGAAACATCACGCGAATCGCTCAGATAGCAGGTGACGCGCTCATCCTCCAACCAATCCATCAGCGTCAGTGCGTGCGCCCGAGTAATTTCAGGGCACAGCGAAATGAAAGGCTTGTTCATCTTCACCACATTTATTTGTAAAGGATGAAAGCCCTTCATGGCTATGGCCATGACGGTTCTTTCGGCAACCGGCTATTTTAAGACATATCGCGAGTAATGCCGAACCCGAACCCGTCAAGCGCTCAAGCCTCGATGAAGCCGACTATCAGTCAGAATGATCAAATCAATAAGACTTTGGAGGTTTCAATGATCGAAACTCGCCTGCTACAGCAGTTCATTGCCGTTGCCGAAGAACTGCACTTCAATCGGGCTGCGGTGCGCCTGCATATGGCTCAGCCGCCCCTGAGCCAAGCCATTCGCCGGCTGGAGAGCGAGATTGGTTTCCCGCTGTTCGAGCGCACGAACCGCAGCGTATTGTTGACGCCTGCCGGCACAGCGTTTCTGCAGACTGCCAGGTGCATTCTTCAGTCTCTCGATGAGGGCGTGACGCATACCCGGCGTGTCGCCGAAGGGCTCGAGGGCCACCTCACGATGACATTCATCAACATTGTGTCCTATGCCCCGTTGCTGCGGGCGCTACGCGGCTTCCGGCTCGCGTCGCCAGGGGTAGCGTTTACCATGAAGGAGGCCACGACCCACGAGCAGGTGGAGGCGCTGGAGAGCGGCGCTGCTGATATCGGCTTCATGCGCACACCGGGGACGACCACGCCTCATCTGCGCTTCGAGACTATCCTGCGTGAGCCGATATGCGTCGCGCTGCCTGCTGGGCATCGGCTTGAGGATCACGCATCCATCGAGTTGGCGTTACTCAAGGACGAGGCTTTCGTGGCATCGCCCCGACCGCTGGGGCAAGGCTTTCACGATCAACTTATCGGTCTTTGCCAAGCCGCAGGGTTCCTGCCAAACATTGTTCAACAAGCACGGCAATTGCAAACCTTGATCGCGTTAGTGGCCAGCGGGTTCGGCATTGCCCTGGTACCCGCATCGCTGGCGATAGGAATGCACGAAGACATTGTCTTTCGCCCCATCATCGTGGATGCGCCCGAAGAACTGCTGCATTTGGACCTGCTGATGGCGTGGAACGCGAATCAGGACTCGCCGATCCGGGACCGGCTAGTCGAGGCAGTCCGAGGCGCTGTTCTGCCACTGACCCATTGAGACGTTCAGCGTCTTGTTTCGCGATAAAAACAGTATTTTACCAACATAGGCACTGGCACTACTGTACGGCAGCACCCGATCCCAGAGTGAGCCCAAGGTCACTCCACTATTGTCGAACCAGGGACTGCCATGCCTGCCGCCATTTATGTCTTTTCATTGTGTACCTTTGCATTCGGCCTCTCCGAGTTTGTCGTCGCAGGTTTGGTTTCCGCCATCGCGGCCGACCTCGACTCAAAAATTGCTGCAGTTGGCACCGCTATTGCCGCTTATGCCATGGGCGCAGCCATTGGCGCACCGTTCATCACAGCCCTCGTCTCGCATTGGAGGGACAAGCACATTCTGATGCTTGCCATGGCGGTCCTCGCTGTCGGCAGTGTGCTGATGAGCCTTTCGCCGAATCTGTCGATGCTGCTGGTGATCCGGTTTCTGGTGGGCCTGGGCCATGGTGTTTTCATGGCGGTAGCATCGGATGCCGCGACGAAGCTGGTTGATCAGAAGCGTTCGGGACGGGCGCTATCCGTGGTGTGGATAGGATTGACCCTCGCGCTCGCCTTCGGCGTCCCGATTGGCACGTTTCTGGGCAGCATCTGGTCATGGCGGGGCATTTTCCTGTCTATCGGGGTACTCAGCCTGTTGAGCATGCTCGGACTGCTGCTTTTCATGACCAGCAGCACAGAGCCTTCGGAGAGCAGGCAAGCGAGCGCATGGAAAGGGATCAAGGCCATCACCCATCCGCAATTGCTCATCACCGCCGGCATCGGCGTACTCGTGAGCATTGCGACCTTTTCATTCTTCACCTTCGTCTCTCCCTACTTGCTGAGAATCACCGAGGTGGACGTGCAGCGGCTGAGTCTGGGCATGCTGCTGTTTGGCCTGTGCTCCATCGTGGGGAATCTGCTTGGCGGCTATCTTGTGGACAAGATGGACGCCAACCGCAGCACCGTGATGGCATTGGCGGGCTTGGCCATAAACTTGATCGGCCTTTATTGGTTTAGTGGCTCTGCGCTCATGATGACGCTCTTGGTCGGCACATTGGGGGTCTTTTTCTTTTCCATCGTGACCATGTTGACACTGCGTCTGCTGAAACAGGCCCAGTGCTATATCCCGGAATCAACCGCCGTGGCCGCCGGATTGAATATCGCGTCCTTCAACCTGGGCACAGCACTGGGTGGAGTACTCGGCAGCATCACCATTGCGTTCGGCAGCTTGTCGCACATCCCGCTAGTAGGAGCGTTGGTTGCTGCGTTGGCAGCCTCTGTGCTTTTCTTGCAAACCAAGCACTCCAGCCCGAGGACAGGCAGTGGACCGTTTTCAGGAAATGCAGGTGTTCATGGCCGTGGCCCATGACCAGGGCTTCGCGGCGGCAGCCCGGCGCCTCGGGCTGTCGGCTGCCAGCGTGACCCGGGCGGTGGCGGCGCTGGAAGTGCGGATCGGTGCGCAGTTGCTGATTCGCACCACGCGCACTGTGCAACTGACAGAAGCGGGGCAGCGGTACCTGGAAGACTGTCGACGGATTCTCGCCGACATTCAGGACGCCGAAGAGTCGGCGGCGGGTAGCCATGCCGACCCCCGGGGGCAATTGACGATTACCGCGCCGGTGCTGTTTGGCGATTTGTATGTCACGCCGGTAGTGGTGGGCTTTCTTGAGCAGTATCCGCAGGTCAGCATCAATGCATTGCTGGTGGACCGGGTGGTGAGCCTGGTCGAGGAGGGCGTTGATGTTGCGGTGCGTATTGGCGAGCTGCCGGACAGCAGCCAGTACGCGATTGCGGTCGGTGAGGTACGCCGGGTGGTGTGTGGCTCTGCCGACTACCTCAGGCGTTTTGGTCGCCCCCTGCACCCAGAGGAACTCGCCCGCGCGCGGATTATTGCCACCTCTGCCATCGGGCAGCAGCGCAGTTGGCCCTTTATGGCGGCGGGCGCCTCGATGAGTGTGCGCCTGGAGCCACGCATGGTGGTGACGGCCAATCAGGCGGCCATCACGGCAGCAACCCTAGGCTTGGGGTTGACCCGCGTGTTGTCCTATCAGGTGGCGGACAAGGTGGCAGCCGGTGAGCTGGAAATTGTCCTCGAGGATTTTGAGCTGCCGCCGTTGCCTATCCACGTGGTGTATCAAGGTGGGCGCAAGGCACCGGCGCGGGTGCGCAGTTTTGTCGACTACGCAGTGCAGGCGCTGCGCGAGCATCCGGCATTACGCGGCTGAGGAATTATTGCGGTGGGTGAAATGGTGGATTGCCTTTTCTGGTGATTCTGTTGTTTTTTCAGCTGACGCAAGATGGACTCCATCAGCGCGGTTCGCTCCTGAGCGGCGCGATTTCCCCCTCTGGAGTCGACCATGCACAGCATCAAACTCTACAACTTCCCTCGCTCCGGCCACGCCCATCGGGTGGAGCTGATGCTGTCTTTACTGGATTTGCCCACCGAACTGATTTTTGTCGATCTGGCGAAAGGTGAGCACAAGCAAGCCGATTTCCTCGCGTTGAATGCGTTTGGCCAGGTGCCGGTGATCGATGATCAAGGCGTGGTGCTGGCTGATTCCAACGCCATTTTGCTGTATCTGGCGCAAAAATATGGCCAGGGCCGTTGGCTGCCTGCCGACCCCGTGGGTGCTGCCCGGGTGCAGCGCTGGTTGTCGGTGGCGGCCGGGCCAATCGCCTATGGCCCGGCCGCCGCGCGCCTGATCACAGTATTTGGCGCGACCCACAACGCGCAAGAAGTGATCGCCCGCGCCCACGTACTGCTCAAGGTGATGGATCAGGAGCTCGCCACCTCCCGCTATCTGGTGGGTGACGAGCCGACCATCGCGGATGTTGCCGGCTACAGCTACATCGCCCACGCCCCGGAAGGCAATGTTGCCCTGGACGAGTACGCCAACGTGCAGGCGTGGCTGGCGCGAATCGAAGCGCTGCCGGGTTTCGTGGCGATGCCCCGCACTGTCGCCGGCCTGCAAACCGCCTGAAACTGCGCCAAGTGCGCAGGGGAGTTGTGTGATGGACGTTTCACCCTGGCACGCAGGTGAGCGGCAGTTGCAATCCCTGGTGGGAGTTGCTGAACGCATGGAGGCGTTCGGGCGCAAGGTGATCCGCACCGAGATGCCGGAGCAACATCGCCAGTTCTATGCTCAGTTACCCTTCATGCTGTTCGGTGCAGTCGACGCCCAAGGTAATCCTTGGGCCAGCGTTCTCGAAGGCCCCCCCGGCTTTGCCCATTCACCGCAACCTGCGCGGTTGCGCCTGGACAGCCTGCCCAGTCTCGATGATCCGGCGCAGGTACGGGCCGGCGCGGCGATCGGGTTACTGGGGATCGAACTGCACAGTCGTCGGCGCAACCGCCTCAATGGCCGGGTGTTGACGGTCGACGAGTTGGGGTTGAGTGTTGCGGTTGAGCAGTCTTTCGGCAATTGCCCGCAGTACATCCAGATCCGCCAGTTCGAGTCAGTGCCGCTGGCCGACCCATCCGCGCGCATCGTGCACTACCTGGATGCCCTGGATGACGCGGCCCGGGCGCTGATTCGCAGAGCCGACACCTTTTTTGTCGCCAGCTATGTGGATGTGGATAACTCACGGGCGGTGGATGTTTCCCATCGTGGCGGTGCGGCCGGTTTTGTCCAGGTGCAGGGCAATCGCCTGACCATCCCCGACTTTGCCGGCAACCGCCACTTCAATACCTTGGGCAACCTGCTGCTCAATCCCCGAGCGGGGCTGCTGTTCATCGATTTCACCACGGGTGATGTGCTGCAGCTCAGTGGTCGTAGCGAAATCATCCTCGACGGGCCGCAAGTGGCGGCCTGCCAAGGCGCTGAAAGGCTGTGGACGCTGCAGGTGGAGCAGGTCGTGCGGCGTCCGGCGGCGCTGGCTCTACGCTGGCGCCGTTCAGGCATAGGACAGTGACTTCTCGGCCAGCACTTCCTCGTACAGCGCCGCCCACTGGCGACCCATTTCTTCAGCGCTGAACAACTGCCGGTAACGAGCCTCGGCCTTGATGCCCATGGCGGCGGCCTGTTGCGGGTTATCCCACAGGGTACGCATGGCCTGGCGCAAGGCCGGAGGATCGCTCGGTGGCACCACCAGCCCGGTTTCGCCGTGACTGTTGATATAGCTGGTACCGGTACCGATCTCACTGGAGATCATCGGTTTGCCATACATCGCCCCTTCCAGCAGCGAAATGCCAAAGGCTTCCGAGCGCAGGTGCGAAGGAAACACGATGGCATAGCTCAGCTCCAGCAAGGCGGCCTTGTCCTCATCGTCGAGACGACCGAGGAACTGGATATTGCGCAGGCCCAGTGCGGCGGCCTGCGCGTGCAATTCGGCCTCCAGCGGCCCGGCACCGACGATCACCACCGGGTAATCGACACCCTTGAGGGCTTCGAGCAGGATGTGCAGCCCTTTGTAGTAGCGCATCACCCCGACGAACAGGAAAAAGCGCTCGCCCAGGCGTTCCCGCCAACGGGCCATACGCTCAGGGTCGGATTTGGGGTAGGCGGCCTTGTTCAGGCCATAGGGAATGACCCGGGTCTTGTCCGGGAATTTTTTCAGCACTTCACTGGTATGCAGGTAGTTCGGCGAGGCTGCGACAATCCGATCGGCGCTGGCCAGAAACCGCGTCATCAACGGTTGGTAGAGTTTGAGCAGGAGCTTCTGGCGGATGATGTCCGAGTGGTAGGTCACCACGCTCGGTTTGTTCATGCCGCTGAGAAAATGCACTACATCCATGAACGGCCAGGGGAAGTGATAGTTGATCACGTCAGCTTCGGCCGCCAGCTCACGAAACTGTTTGAGCACGCTGTAGGAGAACCCGGTGGAGGCGATCTGTACATCGAGTTTGGCTCGGTGCACCTGGTGCTGGCCAAATGGGATAACCGCCGGCACGGGGTTGGCGCTCAATGTCAGCACCTGGCTCTCGATGCCATGGGCGGCGCCACTTTCACAGAGTTCGAACATCACGTGCTCGATGCCGCCGACGGTTTCCGACAGATAGGTTTTATAGAAATGTAGGACGCGCATTCAACCTCCTAAAACCTGGCGATAGGCGCGCGCGGTGAGCGTCGCGCAGCGATCCCAGGAAAAAAGCTTCGCCTGTTGCAGCCCGGCTTCTCGGCTTACCTGCCAATGCACTTGATCGTCGGCCAGCCGGCTCATGGCATCACGCAAGCCGTGCAGGTCCTCGGGTTCAATATAGTTGCCCGCAGCCCCCGCGACCTCCGGCATGGCCGAGCGTCGGGTGAGGATGATCGGGGTACCACTGGCCATGGCCTCCAGCACGGGCAGGCCAAAACCTTCATAGATCGATGGAAATACCAGGGCCCGGGCGCCGGCCACCAAGTGGGCGACTTCCTCATCGGGCAGGTACCCGAGCAGGCAGACATGCCCGCTGGCCAGGCCTTTGCGCAGTTCATCGTCGAGCTGCTGGGCTTTCCAGCCGGCCATCCCGACAATCAGCAAGGGCATGCGCTGGCGCAGCGATTCCGGCAGTTGGGCATGGGCGCGCAGGGCCAGCCCGAGGTTCTTGCGCGGCTCCAGGGTGCCAACACACAGGAAGTAGCCGCGCGGCTCCACCCCATGCGCCTGCAGCACCGGGTGCAAGGTCGAGTCGGTACGGGGGTGAAAACGCGGAGCGACTCCCAGGGGGGCGACCACGAAGCGTTCCGGGCCGAGGCCAAAATACGCTTGTGCCTCATCGGCAATGAACTGGGAATCGGTGAGGATCAGGCTGGCCTGTTTCACCCCCTGTTCCAGGCGTCGCTCGATCTCTTTCAAGCGTGCCGCCGGCTGGGTGGCGGGGTAGTGCACGTGCGTCAGGTCATGCAGGGTGACGACCGTCGGCCCCTTGAATGCCAGCGGCCACAGGCTCGGTTCGTGGTACAGCTGGATGTTGCCGGGGCGGCCCTGATCGAAGCGCCGTTGCTCCAGCCAGCGGCGTGCCTGATACGCCCCGGGGATCTGCCGCAGCACCGGGCTCAGCCGTGAGTAACCAGGCATCGCGGCGCTCGGCAGTTGGGAGCTCCAGCCCCAGCCGTGGAACAACGACAGCGTGATGTCCGGTTCCTGGCCGAGGGCGTTGACCAGTTCCGCCAGGTAATGGCCAATGCCAGTGCGTGGCGCCTGCAGGATTCGCGCATTAAGAGCAATCTGCATGCTGCCTCTCAACCGTCGTCGGGGTCTTGCGCACATGGCGCAGGACTCGCTCCACCAGTTGTGCACTGGCCTCGCGCCAGCCCAGCCAGCGCCACTCCTTGACGTCGCGCTCCGCCGGGAAGGTGCCGGTGGTTTCCATCTGTGTCATCAGGTCGACCAGGGTCTGCGGGTCATTCAGGTCGAAGTACGCCATGAACGGGCCGCCGATCTCGCGGAACACCGGGATGTCACTGCCCATCGCCGGCAAACCGCGCTGCATGGCCTCCACCAGCGGCAGGCCGAACCCTTCGACATAGGACGGGAAGACCAGCGCGGTGGCGTTGGAGTAGGCGTACTCCAGGCTCTTGTCGGTGAGGTCATTGAACATGAACAGGCGTTGGTTGAGCTGCGGGTGCTGGCGGATCCGCTCGATCAGCGCATCGCACTTCCAACCGATGCGCCCGGCAATGCACAGCCGCGCGCGCGAACCTTTGGCCCAGGCCAGCTCGAACGCATCGAGCAGGTAGGCGTGGTTCTTGCGCGGCTCGATGGTGCTGACCATCAGGTACACCGGGTCTTTGTTCTTGAACATCTGCTTGAGGGCCGGCTCCACCGGCAACGCGTCGTCGGTCAGGTCCAGCTCGCTGCCCAGGTGAAAATGGTCGAACCAGCGTTGCGCCACTTGCTCGGGCCCGACGCGGCGCAGCATCTCATCGCGTACCTGATCGGCAATGGTCGCGGAAATCGCCACGTAACCGTCGGCGGTCTTCGCGATCCAGTCGAACCAGTCGTTGAACACCCGGACCAGCCCGGCGTCGCAGAACTGCGGGTGGGTCAGCGGGATCAAGTCATAGATCACCGAGACAATGCCCACGCCATCGCGCTTGAGTTGTTCGGCCAGGGGGAAAAAATCGGCGTGCCAGGAAGAGTCCAGGAGCACCAGTTGATCACCCGCCTGATGCTGCAGGGGTTGGCAGCGGGTGGGGATCTCCTGGCGCCTGAGGCAGTAATTGAGCAGCCGGATCGGCACGCTCAACGCGGCAAATGTCGCCAGCCGGCAGCCTACATACAACACTCGGCGAGCGAAGCGGGATTGGCGAAACGGCGTGCGCCGCTCCAGCGTGCGGTGCATCAGCCAGAACCGGTTGGCGATCTGCTCCAGCCGTACGCGCACGCCCATCAGGTCCAGCTTGGGCACCTTGAGTGGCGCCAGGCTGGTCACTTGATACAGCGCGCCCTTGAGCATCACCACGGGAATGCATTCGACGGCCGGGTTGTTTTTTGGCAGCTCGGTAATGACGTTGCGCACCACGCGCTGAATACCCGAGTTGGCTTGCGGGTGTTCGAACACATAGGTGCATTCAACCAGCAGTCGTGTCATGGGGCGGTCTCCGGCGCCTGAGGTTGTACCGAGGTTTCTGATGAACGGGTGATGCTGGTTTGTGCCTCCAGCCACGAGCAGCCGACAAAGTCTTCCTGGCGGTTGTTGATCACGTGGAACACCAGGCCGTAATCGCGCCATTCGAAGTTGCGGTCCAGGTGCGAGTCCAGGCGTGACAGGCTCAGGGCCACGGAGTAGTTGCCCTTGCCCAGGCGCATGGGGAACGCAAAGCGGTAAGTCACCCGCTCGCCGGCGTGCAGGTCCGTCAGCGCCTGGTCGAGTCGGTGGGTGTTGATGCCGTAGATCGCCTGGCCGAGGCGGTCCTTGATCATGAAGCCCAGCACTAGGCGCTCGATGTCCTGGCGCACATCCACTTGAACCTCCAGGACCATGGGCTGGCCGACTTCGGCGACTTCCACCGAACGCTGGCGCTGGTCCAGCAGGCGCACACTGTGGATGGTCGCTTCACCGGTACCGGAGATGGTTTGCACCTGGCCGTTGGCGAGCATTTCCTGGCGTACGATCTGGCCTTCGCGCTCGGCGAGCATGGCGTTGTAGTAGTCCATGACTTCTTCCGGCTTGCCGTGCATGGCCATGCGGCCCTTCTCCAGGAGGATCGCGGTGTCGCAGATCGACTGGATGGCCGAGCGATCGTGGGACACGATCAGCAACGTGGTGCCGGCGCGGCGAAAGCTGCGGATGCGTTCGAAGCTCTTGTGCTGGAAGTAGGCATCACCGACCGACAGCGCTTCATCGACGATCAGGATATCGGGTCGGCGCGCGGTAGCCACACTGAACGCCAGGCGCATCTGCATGCCACTGGAATAGGTGCGCACCGGGTGATCGATGGCTTCGCCGATCTCGGCAAACCCTTCGATCTCCGGCATCAGCGCCTCGATCTCCTCAACCTGCATCCCCAGCAACTGACCGGCCATGAAGGCATTCTGCCGACCGGTAAAGTCCGGGTGGAAACCCATGCCCAATTCCAGCAGGGCCGCCACCCGGCCTTGCAGATGAATCTGCCCGCAGGTGGGCTGGGTAGTGCCGGTGATCATTTTCAACAGGGTACTTTTGCCGGCACCGTTGACCCCGACAATGCCCACGGCTTCACCGGCCGGGATTTCGAAGTCGACGCCTTGCAGCACCCAATGCTGTTGATGGCGAGGACGGGAGAAGGGCACCAGCCATTCAATCAGCCGGCTCCAGCGGTTCGGGTATTGTTTGTAGGCCTTGCCCAGGCCACTGACGCGTATGGTTCCCATCAGAGCTCATCCACCATTTCACCGACACGCTGGCGGAAAAGCCGCAGCCCCATCACACAGAACAGCAGGCCGATCACCAGCACGGGGGTCAGCGAACTCCAGTCCGGCCACTGGTTGTAGAGAAACACATTCTGGTAGCTGTGCATCAAGGCGGTCAGCGGGTTGAGCGCCAGGACGCGCTGGATGCCTTCGGGCAGGATCGACATCGGGTAGACGATGGGCGTCAGCCAGAACCAGAACTGCAGGAGGATGCCGAAGAATTGCCCGACATCCCGGAAGAACACGTTCAGTACACCAAGAATCATCCCCAGCCCGGCCGAGAACATCACTTGCAGGGCCAGCAACGGCACCAGCGCCAACAACGCCATGCCGGGCAAGCGCCCGGTGATCAGCAAAAAGCCCAGGAACAGGCCGAGGATGATTGCGAAGTTGATCCCGGCGTTGAGCAGCACAATCACCGGCAGGCAAATCCTGGGGAAGCTGATCTTCTTCAGCAGGTTGGCATTTTCCAGGAACATGCTCTGGCTGCGCAGGGTGATCTCGGAGAACAGCCCCCAGGTCAGCAGCCCGGCGCACAGGTACACGCTATAGGCCAGCCCATCCTCCACGCCCGGCAACCGGGCGCGCATGATCTGGGAGAAGATCACCGTGTACACCACGATCATCGACAGTGGGTTGAGCACGGTCCACAAGGCACCGAACAGAGAGTTGCGATAACGCGACTGGAACTCGCGCTTGACGCTGCCGAGGATGAAACCCCGATAGCTGCGCAGTGAGCGATAGAGGTTGAGGAGCATTCAGACTGTCCTGCCGTACTGATCTTCGAAGCGGACAATATCGTCCTCTCCCAGATACTCACCGCTTTGCACTTCAATGATGACCAGGTCGATGACCCCAGGGTTTTCCAGGCGATGCTTGTGGCCGGCGGCAATGAAGGTGGACTCGTTCTTGGCCACCAGGTGCGAACCGGATCCGTTGTTGGTGACCTTGGCCATGCCTTCGACCACGACCCAGTGTTCGTTGCGGTGATGGTGCATCTGCAATGACAGCTTGGCCCCGGGCTTGACCACGATGCGCTTGATCTTGAAGCGCGGGCCCTCCTCCAGCACGGTGTAGGTGCCCCACGGACGACTCACCGTGCGGTGCAGGCGGTAGCTTTCGTGCTCCTGGTCCTTGAGCTGCTTGACCACCTTGCGCACGTCCTGTGCGCGGTCGGCGTGGGCCACCAGCACCGCATCGGCGGTGTCGATGACAATCAGGTTATCCACGCCCACCGTGGCGACCATGCGTCCATCGCTCTGCACGAAGTTGTTGTGGCTGTCGATGAACAGGGCTTCACCACTGGCGCGGTTGTTTTGCGCATCGGCGGCAATCAGGTTGCTGACAGCGCCCCAGGAACCAATGTCGCTCCAGTCGAACCTGGCTGGAACCACTACCACGTTGTCGGAGCGCTCCATCAGGGCGTAGTCGATGGAGATATCGCTCATCTGCTCGAAATGGCTCGCCGAGAGTTCCTGTTGCAGGCAGCCGCCGGCTTCTACCAGGGTACTGGCCGCCAGGCAGGCACCTGCCTGTTCCAGCAGCTCGGGGGCGTGGGTTTGCAGCTCTGCCAATACGCTGGCGACCGAAAAACAGAACATGCCCGAGTTCCACAGGAAGTTGCCGCTATCCAGGTAGTGGGAGGCGGTCTGCAGGTCGGGTTTTTCCTTGAACTGCGCGACCCTGGTCGCCCCAAGTTCGTCGAGCGGGGCGCCACGCTCGATGTAGCCGAAACCGGTCTCGGGGGCAGTCGGGACGATGCCGAATGTCACCAGGTGGCCGCACTCGGCCAGGGCCACGGCATGCTTGACCGCCGCCCTGAAAGCTTCTTCGTTCTGGATCAGGTGATCGGCTGGCATCACCACCATAATCGCTTCGTTGCCGTGCAAGGCCTGCAGGGCCAGCGCCGCTGCGGCAATCGCCGGGGCCGTGTTGCGGCCCATCGGCTCGAGCACGAAGTGACCACGGTGATGACCCAGGTGGGCATCCTGGTAGTGATCCTTGCTTTGAAAGTAATAGTCGCGGTTGGTCACGGTGACGATATCGCCGTGGCTGCCCAGCAACGAGGCCGCCCGCCGATAGGTCTTGCCCAGCAGGGTCTCGCCATCGGGCAGGGTCATGAATGGCTTGGGGTGACCTTCACGCGAAACCGGCCACAGGCGCGTCCCGGCACCGCCGGAAAGAATCACAGGTATCAGCATGACCTACTCCTTGGCGACGCGTTTCATGTCCGCTTCCATCATCATGCGGATCAAAGTCTGCAAATCGGTTTTCGGTTTCCAGCCCAGCAGCCGTTGAGCCTTGGCCGGGTTGCCGAGTAACACGTCGACTTCGGCCGGGCGGAAAAACGCCGGGTCGATCTTCACGAAGTCGCGGTAGTTGAGGCCCACATGATCGAAGGCGATCTGGCACATCTCGCGCACCGTGGTGGTGATGCCGGTGGCAACCACATAGTCGTCGGCCTTGTCCTGTTGCAGCATCAGCCACATGGCTTCGACATAGTCACCGGCAAAACCCCAGTCGCGCTTGGCGTCGATGTTGCCCAGGCGCAGTTCCTGCTGTTTGCCCTGCTTGATGCGGGCGGCTGCGTCGGTGACCTTACGGGTCACGAACTCGATCCCGCGCAGCGGCGATTCGTGGTTGAACAGGATGCCGCTGCTGGCATGCAGGTTGAAGCTTTCGCGGTAGTTGACCGTGATCCAGTGGCCGTAGAGCTTGGCCACGCCGTAGGGGCTGCGTGGATAGAACGGAGTGTTTTCGTCCTGCTGTGCGGCCTGGATCAAGCCAAACATCTCGCTGGTCGAGGCCTGGTAGAAACGGGTGTGTGGACTGAACTGGCGAATCGCTTCAAGCAGGTGGGTCACGCCCAGGCCGTCAACGATTCCAGTGGTCACGGGTTGGTCCCAGGACGCCGCGACAAAACTTTGCGCCGCCAGGTTGTACACCTCATCGGGTGCCGACTTGATTACTGCGCGCTGCACCGAGCAGGCGTCGGCCATGTCGCCGTCCAGGTAGTGGATATCACCTTCCACACCCATTTCCCGCAGGCGCCAGCGCGAGTCGCTGCTGCGCCGTGCGACCAGGCCAAAAACCTGGTAGCCCTTGTCGAGCAACAGTTTGGCCAGATAGGCGCCATCCTGGCCGGTGATCCCTGTGATCAGTGCACTTTTTGTCATTCTTGTCGTACCCGTGACTCCCAGTCGGACAGGATCGCCCGCAAGGATTGTTGTGTTGTAAGTTCAGGCGCCCAGCCGGTGGTCTGGTGCAGCCGGGCATGGCTGCCGCAGACACGACGCTGTTCGGCACGGCGCATGCGCGCAGGGTCTTGAATCAGTTGCACTGGGACCTGGGCCAGGTCGGCCAATTGCTCGATCAGGCCACGTACGCTCTGCTCGATGCCGGAGCAGATGTTGTACACCTGCCCAGGCTCGCCCTTCGCCAGCAAGGCCAGGTAGGCCGACACCACGTCCGCGACGTCGAGGAAGTCGCGCGTCACATCGATATCGCCGACCTGCAGTTGCGCCGGTTGCAGGCCTTGTTTGATCCGGCAGATCTGCCGGGCGGCGCTGGCGACGACAAAACTGTCCATTTGCCCGGTGCCAATGTGGTTGAACGGGCGCGCGACAAGTACCGGCCAGCCCTCGGTCATGCCCCATTGCAGGCACAACAATTCTGCCGAGAGCTTGCTCACTGCATAGGGGTTGCGCGGGCAGGGTGGCTGGTGTTCGTCGATGGGCAAGGCGCTTTCGCTGACCTGGCCATACACATCGCCTGAACTGACATACAGGAAGGTGCCGCTGAAGCCGCGAGCCTTGAGTGCTTGCAACAGGTGGAGGGTGCCCAGCAGGTTGACCTGCAAGGTATTGGCCGGGTCACGGAAGGCTTCGGGAACGAAGGTTTGCCCCGCCAGGTGAATCACCGCATCGGGCAGTTCTGGCCATAGGCCTTCGAGGCTTTTTGGCTCGCGCAGGTCGTAGGCCGGGGCAACAGGTAGCAGTTGCCACTGCGAGTCGACAGCGTTCAGGCGTGATTGGATATGACGGCCGACGAATCCATTCAGGCCTGTAACGAACAGACGCTTTTTCAAGCAACAGCCCCTCAATCGGTAAACTTTGCCATACCCCAATCATTTCGTTGGGCGAACCCGAAAAGCCGTGCTCACTTTTCGGAAGGTTCTGATATGCAAAGTCGTTGTTGTAGTTGTTTGCGTCAATCTGTGCCAATTGCGCGGCAATTTCAACAGGTCTTAACGTGACTGGGCAGTTCTCGTCAGGACCGTCGGATTTATTCATCGCCGGTGTTCACGAATCCCCAACGGATGTGTTTAGAATGCCCCTCAGCACGATTGCCCAGCGATCAGCAAAGTGGTCCTTCGACCACACAAAGCTGACCACAAAAACAAGAACGTAGACGGGCATGCAGGCGCTGGACGAACTGCGCTATGGCGGGTAAATCCAGGGCTGTGCCGTCATAAGAATGAGGCTGCCGAAAAGGCGGTTTCAGCGTGGGATGCCATGAATTTCATTCTTTACTCGGATGTGAACGAGCGCTCGATCAGCCAGAGCCTCGGCCGTCCTGAATACAGCTACTACTTTGTCCTCAAGGCTTATCGTCCGGTCCTTGAAAGCCTGGGTCGGGTCCATATGGTGGACGCGATCAGCGAAGTCGACCCACTTTTTCGACGCCTCGCCGCCGAGGGTGAAGAAAGCCTGTTCCTTTCGTTCGCACCGCCACACAAGACGCCTACCGACCTGAGCTGCCCGACGATTTGCGTGGTTGCCTGGGAGTTCGACACCATTCCCACCGAGCACTGGGACAACGACCCCCGGCAGGACTGGAGCCATACCCTGGCGCAGCATGGCCGGGTCATCACCTTGTCCAGCCATACGGCGCAGGCGATGCGTCGGGCCTTGGGCGAAGACTTCCCGGTGCTGGTGCTGCCGACCCCGCTCTGGGAACGGTTCGCCGATATTCGCCAACAGTCCGCGAGCCAGCCGGTCAACCCCGGCACCACCTTGCAGACCCTGGGCTGCATCATCGACAGCCGCACGTTGGGGCTTTCGGCGGACGGCCTGATCGCGCCGATCGTCGCTGAGGCTGAACCGCAACCTGGGCCCGCTCTTGAGCCTGGGGCGGTGGTCCCGGCGCCATTGCTGACCTGGCGTCGGCGTCTGTTTATCACCAAACATTACCTGCGCCAGAGTCTGCGCGAGGCTGCCGGCCAACCCTTGCGCCGGCAGTTGGTGATCTTTCGCCATTACCTGCACCAGGTCTACGGCGAAGGTTTTCGTGATTTGCTGCCGCAAAGCCTGCGAGCACGCCTGCGCGGCGAGCGACCTGCCGCCGAAGTATCGCCGCCTGCCCCGGTAGTGGAAGTGGTTGAAAGGGCGCATGTGCCCCTCGAGGATTCACACCCGCAAGCGGTGTTTCCCGACACCGATCAAGTGGTCGAAATTCAGGTCGAGGGGGTGGTGTACGTCAGCGTGTTCAACCCCGATGACGGACGCAAGAACTGGCACCACGTGATCACTGCATTCTGCTGGGCCATGCGCGATGTCGAAGACGCCACCCTGGTGTTGAAGATGACCCAGAAAGACCTGTCCACCTACTACGTGCACATGCTGACCCTGCTGTCGCAGTTGTCGCCCTTCAGTTGCCGGGTGGTGGTCATCCACGGCTACCTGGATGACCAGCAGTTTGCCCGGCTGTACGGCGCCGCCAGTTTTTATGTCAATGCCTCGCGCTGTGAAGGGCTGTGCCTGCCACTGATGGAATTCATGGCCTGTGGCAAGCCGGTGATCGCCCCTCGGCATACGGCGATGCTGGACTACATCGACGACCGCGTGGCCTTTATCGTCGACTCCAGCCAGGAGCCGACCGTGTGGCCGCAGGACAGCCGGATCCTGTTCCGCACCGTCTACCAGCGTCCCGATTGGGGATCGCTGAAAAATGCCTACCTGGCCAGTTATCACATGGCCAAGGCGCAGCCCGAGCGTTACCAGGCCATGGCCAGTGCGGCCAACGAGCGGATGCGCGACTACTGCAATTTCCCAGGGGTGCAGCAACGCCTGGCGGACTTCCTGCGACTGCAACAGCCAACCAACCCGGTGCCTGAGTCGCCGGTCGCGACCGCAGGGGCGGCCTCATGCTGATCATCATTCATTCGGAAACCAACAAAAGTAACATCGAGCAGAATCTCGGCCGTCCCGAGTACAGCTACTACTTTGTGCTCAAGGAGTTCCGTCCGGTACTGGAGCGGCTGGGGCAGGTGATCGAGGTCAGCAACCCCGACGAACTGGTCGACCGCCTGTATTTCGACTGCCAAAGCCGTGGCGAAGACTGCGTGTTCCTGTCGTTCTCGCCGCCCCATCGCACACCGATCCACTACGCCTGTCCGACCATTCCGGTGTTTGCCTGGGAGTTCAGCACCATTCCCACCGACACCTGGCAGGGCGAACCCCGGCACGACTGGCGCCTGGTGCTGGATCAGGTCGGCGCCGCGATTACCCATTCCAGTTTTACCGTGACCGCGGTGCGTGATGCCATGGGCCCGGACTACCCGATCAGCGCGATTCCGGCGCCGGTCTGGGACCGTTTTGCCGGGCGCGGGCGCGCGCTCGGGCAGCAGCCGTTGGCCGAACAGGTCAGGCTCAGCCTGCGTGGCCTGCTGATCGACAGCCGCAACCTGGACCTGCGGCCGTATGGCCCGGTGGCGTTGCGTGAAGGCCAGCCGGTGGATTTCGCCGCGCCTGCCGGCGAGCACGAACTGGTGCTCGACGGGGTGATCTACACCTCGGTGTTCAACCCCTACGATGGGCGCAAGAACTGGCAGGACATGCTCAGCGCGTTCTGCACCACGTTCCGCGAGTGTGCCGATGCCACCCTGGTGCTCAAGCTCACGCACCACGACATCACCGACGCCTTGAACGACATGCTGCACCACCTCTACAAGAACCAGGACTACCGTTGCCGCATTGTGTTGATCCACGGCTTTCTCGCCGATGCGGACTATGAGCGCCTGGTGCAGGCCACCAGCTTTGTGGTCAACAGTTCATTCGGTGAAGGCCAGTGCCTGCCGCTGATGGAGTTCATGTCCTGCGGCAAACCGGCGGTCGCCCCGTGCAACACGGCGATGGCCGATTACATCGATGGGCAAAACACCTTCATCGTCAACTCGACCGACGAACTCACCGCCTGGCCCCATGACCCGCGTGCGGCCTACCGCACCCTGCGATACGTCACCAACTGGGATTCGCTGTGTTCGGCCTACCAGGCCAGCTATCAGGTGGTGCGTCACGATGCGCCACGCTATGCACGCATGTCGGCCCATGCCGTCAGTCGTCTGCAGGCGTTCTGCAGCCAAGCGGTTACCGAGCAGCGCTTGCAGGCGTTTCTGGCAAGCGTGATCGCCCAGGCGAAACCAGCATGATCGGCCGCCTGCTCGACTGGCTGCGTCCTGCGCCCGTCCCGGTAGCGGAGCCAGTACCGGCCCCGGTCCCGGTGGTATCGCCGCGTGACTGTGGTTTCACCGATGCGGTACTCGACGGCTGGTTTCTCGGCGGTACTGGGGAATTGCTCAAGGGCTTTGCGATTGGCGCCGACGACACCCTGCTCGACGTCGGTTGTGGCGAGGGCGCGGCGACCTTGTTTGCAGTGCGCCAGGGCGCCGCGGTGATTTTTACCGACAGCGAACAGGACAAGGTCCGCGAACTGGCACGCCAGGTGGATGCCATGACCCAGGCCCCAGCCCTTGGCCTGGTCAGCAACAGCTTGCCGCTGCCGCTGGCGGACGGCTGTGCGAGCAAAGTGGTGTGCATGGAAGTGCTGGAGCACGTCGATACCCCCGAGCAGTTCATGGCCGAGCTGGTGCGCATGGGTCGTCCCGGTGCCCAGTACTTGCTCAGCGTGCCCGCGCCGGTGGGTGAGCACCTGCAACGAGGCATCGCACCTGCCGCCTATTTCCAGGCGCCGAACCATGTGCAGATCTTTTCCCATGAACGCTTTGCCGCCCTGGTCGAAGACGCCGGGCTGATCATTGAACACCGCCAGGCCACCGGCTTCTTCTGGGTCATGGGCATGATCTTCTTCTGGGCCAGCGAGCGTGCGGCGGGGCGGGATATGGCGGGCGCGGTGCGTGACCGGATCCAGGCGCCTTACCCGCCCCTGATGGAAGGCTGGGCCCGCACCTGGCATGACTTGCTGATGCAGCCCGACGGGTTGGCCATCAAGCAGGTGCTGGACCAGTTCATGCCCAAGAGCCAGGTGATCATCGCGCGCAAGCCCATGGTTGGTGAAGTAACGCCGGGGAGCGCGGGATGAGTGACAAGCGGATCATGGACATCGAACTGTTGCGCGGCATTGCCGTGCTCGGGGTGCTGTTCCATCACCTGCAAGACAGCCTGTTCACCGGGCAGGTCCCGCTGTTGCAAGCCATCCATGCCCTGGGCCAGCCCTGGTGGGGCGTCGATCTGTTTTTCGCGATTTCCGGGTTTGTCATCGCGCGCAGCCTGATCCCCGCGCTGCAGGGCTGCAGTACGCGCCAGGAGTGCTGGGAGCAGACCCGCAATTTCTGGCTGCGGCGCGCCTTTCGACTCCTGCCGTCGGCCTGGTTGTGGCTAGCGCTGATGCTCCTGGCCTGCCTGTTCATCAACCGCTCAGGCGCCTTCGGCACCCTGGCCGCCAACCTGCAGGCGACGCTGGCCGGGGTGTTGCAGTACGCCAACTTCCGCTTCGCCGACAGCTTCTTCCACTATGAGTACGGCACCAGCTTCGTGTACTGGAGCCTGTCCCTGGAGGAGCAGTTCTACCTGTTGTTTCCGTTGTTGATCCTGGTCTGCCGCAAACATCTGGTGTGGGCCTTGCTGGCGCTGGTGGCGGTGCAACTGCTGACGTTGCGCACGCCGATCCTGATGGTGCTCCGCACCGACGCGCTGGCGTTGGGGGTGTTGCTGGCCATGTGGAGTGCACAACCTTCCTACCGCCGTTGGCAGCCGACCTTCTTGCGCCGGCCCTGGGCAGGTATCGCGGTGCTGGTGGCCATTGCCATGTTGATGAGCTTTCTGGCGACCGATCGTTTTACCTTCACCTCCTACCGCATCGGCGCCATCGCGCTGCTCAGTGCGGTGCTGGTCTGGCTGGCGTCCTACAACTGTGACTACCTGATGCCACCGGGGCTGTTCAAGCGGGTGATGATCTGGATCGGCAGTCGCTCCTATGGCATCTACCTGATCCATATCCCGGCCTATGCGCTGGTGCGCGAATTGATCTTTCGCTTGCAGGCGGCGTCTTTGCCGAGCCCGGCCGGCCACCCGATCATCACGATCTTGCTGGCGTTCGGCCTGATCGTGCTGTTGAGCGAGCTCAACTACCGGTTTATCGAAATGCCCATGCGTAATCGCGGCGCGGCGTTGGTCAAACGCTTGAGTGCGTCCCGAGCGGCCACCCCATCCCCAGGAGTCACCTCATGCTGAGCCTGTTGAAGAAGCTGGCAGGGGGCGCTGTTGCCCCCGCTGCGGCCTGTCCCCCTGCGCCAGCCGCGCCCCCCGCGGCAACGCCTGCGCCGGCACCCAAGGTCGATCCCTACATGCTGGGCCTGCGCGATGCGGTGCTCAGTGGCTGGTTCAACCAGCAGACCGGCGAATTGTTCACCGGCTTTCCGGTAACGGCCGCCGACACGCTGCTGGACGTGGGGTGTGGTGACGGTGGCAACGTGCACTTCTGTGCTACCCGGGGGGCGCACATCATCATTGCCGACATCGACGCGGCCAAGGTCGAAGCCACTCGCCTGCGCCTGGGCGATACCATCGCGGCCAGCGTCGAGTGCCACGTCACCGACTGCGCGCCACTGCCGATTGCCGATCAGACGGCGACCCGGGTGGTGTCCACCGAGGTCATCGAACACGTCGACGACCCCGCGCAGTTTCTCGCCGAACTGGTGCGCGTCGGCAAGCCGGGCGCGCTCTATCTGCTGAGTGTCCCGCACCCCAGTTCGGAAAACCTGCAGAAAGACATCGCCGCCCCCGAGTACTTCCAGAAGCCTAACCACATCCGCATCATCAGCGAAGATCAGTTCAAGCAGATGGTCAGCGACGCCGGGCTGGAAGTGCTCAGCCACAGCCAGTACGGCTTTTACTGGTCGCTGTGGATGATGTTGTTCTGGGAAGCCAAGGTCGACCTGAGCAGTCCCGACCATCCGCTGCTCAACCACTGGGCCGAGACCTGGGCGGCGGTCCTGGAGTCGCCACGCGGCGAGCAGATCAAGCAGGCGCTGGATGGCGTAGTCGCAAAAAGTCAGGTGATCATTGCCCGCAAGCCATTGGCTGCGTAGGCTGACGCACCGGCCCGGCTGTGTGTGGGTGTTGATGCGCGTATGTGGGGTTATGGGTGTAGGAGCGAGCTTGCTCGCGATGGACGTTAACGATGACGCGTGCTGTCTGAAAAAACCCGTCGCTCTTGAGTTTTTCGCGAGCAAGCTCGCTCCTACGCCCATACCCCATACCCCATACCCCATACCCCATACCCCATACCCCATACCCCACCCCCAGCGGGCCAGGTCAGTCCTTCAGCCACGGGCCCTTAATGTCTTCGATTTATCTTCTGCGTCGTGCGCTGTTGTTCAGCCTCGCGCTCCTGGGCGGTTGCCAGCAGTCGACCGCGCCCCCCCTCGATCAGCAGCTCTACATCTGGCAGCGCCAATGGACCACCGCCCATGCCGAGGCGCTGGCGCAATCGCGTGCCGATTTTTCCACCCTGCGGGTCCTCGCCCTGCAGACTTATCCACAAGGCGGCTGGCGTCGCGCGCAGATCGATGGGCCGTTGTTGCAGCGTGACGGCCGGTCGCTGATTGCGGTGGTCCGCCTGGATGGCCAGCTCAAGCACCAGGACCCGGTCGATACCACGGCGCAGATCCTGCAAATGGTCGCCGATTGGCAGGCCTTGGGCTTGACGCTGGCAGGTGTGGAAATCGATCACGATGCCGGGACCGCGCGATTACCGGCCTATCGCGAGTTCCTGCTGGGTTTGCGCCAGGCCTTGCCCGCCTCCTTGAAGCTGAGCATCACGGCCTTGCCGGCCTGGCTCGACAGTCCCGAGCTGGCGGCCTTGCTGGCGGCGGTCGACAGCAGCGTCTTGCAAGTGCACGCGGTGAGCCGTCCGGAGCTTGGCCTGTTCGACCCGGTGCAAGCCAAGCAATGGGCTGAGCGCTGGAGCCGCATCACTCGGCAACCGTTTTACCTGGCATTGCCGGCCTATGGCATCGCCCTGCTGCCGGGAGAGGGCGGGGCGCCCCTGGTGGAGAGTGAAGTGCCGATCGAACGGGTCGGCCAGCGCCGCGAACTGATGGCCGACCCGCAACAACTGGCGACACTGGCCAGCCAGTTGCGTGCCGAGCCGCCGCCACACCTGGCCGGATTGATCTGGTTTCGCCTGCCGCTCAAGGGCGACCGGCGTGCCTGGAGCCTGACAACCCTGGGTGCCGTGGCGCGCGGCGAGCAACTGCGCAGCCGCCTGGCGTTGAACCTTTCCAGCCAGCAAGGTCTGTACGACATCGTGGTCAGAAATGACGGCAACCTCGACGGCACGTTGCCGCAACGGGTGACCCTGGCCGTCAGCCAATGCGTCGCCGTAGATGCGCTCAACGGCTATGCCGTACAGCAGACGCCTGGACAACTGAGTTTCAGCCGCCTCAGGGACGGCCGTTTGCCCGCCGGTGCCGAGCGCACCCTGGGTTGGGCACGCTGCACACAAATTGATCAAGGAGGTTCACATGTATTCCCGTAACTGGTCGCGGCATTTGCTCGCGTTGAGTCTGTTTCTGCCGCTGGGCACTGCCACCGCCTGCGGGCCGGACTTTCCACTGCGCCTGTTGGGCGACCGGGCGATGACCCTGGGTGAGTTGCCGGAAGGCAGTTTCCAGTTCGAGATCAATCGCCTGGGCAAGGTCATCGCCGGCCTGAAACCAGCGGCGACAACTGGCCTCAGCCGCGATTACGACAGTGACCTGGACCCCTACGTACAGGCCCGGATCAACGCTGAACAGCTGGGCCTGACTGATGCGCAGCGCGCGCAGGTAACCCGGCTGCGAACCCTGCAGGACGCGCACCAGGTGTTGGCCGAGAGTGCCGGCCTGGCCCCGGAACTCAGCCTCTATACCGCCGGTGCGGTGGCGTTCAACGCTGGCGATGCGGCCACGGCAGCCGACTACTTCCGCCAGGTGCTGGCGCTCCCGGCCGGTCAACGCGCCTTGCGCAGCACCTGGGCCGCGTACTCGCTCGGCCGGGCATTGATGGCTATCAATCAGCAGGCCAGCGAGCAGCATCAACCCGCCAGTCAGGACGTCTTGCAACAAGCCCGGCAGGCCTTTATCCAGACCCGTCAACTGAGTGTCGACGGCTTCAGTGACCCGCTCGAACTGGGTATTGCCAGCCTCGGTGAAGAAGCGCGACTGGTGCGCCAGGCGGGTGACTGGAACAGTGCTGTCGAGTTGTACGCGACCCAGAGCCGGCAAGGTTCGCCCGTCGGCTACAGCTCCCTCAAGCAGTTGATCGATGAGCTCAATGCCATGCCTGAGGCGCAGCTCATCCCCTTGCTCGAAGGCCAGGCGGTCCAGCAATTGGTCACGGCGGCGTTGATCAGCCACGTAGGCTGGTCCTTCGGTGAGCAACCGCCGGCTGAACAGAAAATCATCAAGGCCCTGATACAGAGCACTACCGGCAGCCTGGAAAATGCTGACCGCCTGGCGGCGCTGAACTACCAGATCGGTGATTACGCCACCAGCAAAACCCTGCTCGAGCATGCCGGTGACGGTGGCCTGGCCTGGTGGCTGCGGGCAAAAATGGCGCTGCGCGACGGCGACAAGGCCTTGGCTGCCAGTGCGTATGCCAAGGCGGCCAAAGCCTTTCCCCAGGATGAAGACTGGGGCCTGCGCAACACCGCCAGCGGTGACTATGAAGCGCTGAAGCCTGGCTGCCGGGTCGAGGGTGAAAGTGCCTTGCTGGCATTGGAGCGCGGCGACTACCTGCAGGCATTCGAGCAGTTGTACCGCAGCCAGGACCTGTATTGGCAGGACGCCGCGCTGGTTGCGGAGCGGGTGCTGACGGTGGACGAACTCAAGCAGTTCGTGGACCAGCAAGTGCCGGCCCCCGCACCACTGACCCAGGAGCAGCGTGACAACTACGAGCCCCTGCCGGTGAGCGCGCGCTTGCGCGACCTGCTGGGCCGGCGTTTGCTGCGCGAGGAGCGTTATGCCGAGGCCGCGGCGTACTTCGACAACCCTGGGCTGCAGGCGCTGGCCAAGGAGTACGTGGGCTTGCGCGAAACCGCGCAGTCGAGCTGGTGGCCGACCAAACGTGCCGCAGCCTTCTATGACGCGGGCCGGTTGGCCCGGGAACACGGCATGGAGCTGCTCGGCTACGAGCTGGCCCCGGATTTCGCCACCTTCGATGGCAACTTCAGCCTCGACATCCCCGAGATCAAGGTCGCCCCCCTGATCGCCCTCGGCGAAGTCCAGCGTCAGCAAGCCAGCGTCGCCCAGCCAAACGAGCGCTTCCACTATCGCTACGTCGCCACCGCGCTGGCGAGCCAGGCGGCCGACCTGCTGCCCCATACCAGCCAGGCCTTCGCCGCCGTGCTGTGCAAGGCCTCGGGCTGGGATACCGGCCTTGAGGACCAGCGTGCGTTGTACCGGCGCTACGTCGAGCAGGGGCCTTATGTGCCGTGGGCAGAGAACTTTGGCCAGCAGTGTGAGGAGCCGGACTTCGCCGCCGCCAACCAGCGCTACGTGACCGAGGCAGTGGACAACGTGCGTTCGGACTTGCGCCCATACAAGCGCGTGCTGCAGGTTGGCGGGCTGCTCCTGGTGGGGGTAGCGGGCCTGTTGTTGCTGCGGCGCCGGCGCCAGGCTTCCTGAGCCAGTAACGGCGTACCCCGCGTTCGGTTGGTAGCCAGGCGCGGGGTTCCACGTGGAACATGTAGGCGGGACAAATTGTGAGCAATCGGCTTTATCGAACTGAAACCAGAAATGACAGTCAACCGCAGTGAGGGCGTGCCTGCGCAGCTGTCTGATTCGATAGCCAGCTAATTTTCTACTATGGTCTACCCTCATTTCAGACGTCTGAAACAAGGGGAATTTTCATGCTCGCGCAACTTCCACCGGCCTTACAGAATCTGCAACTGCCGCTTCGCTTGCGACTCTGGGACGGCCACGAATTTAACCTGGGCCCTGCGCCCAGTGTCACGATTGTGGTCAAGGACCCGCAAATGGTCGCGCAATTTACCCACCCCAGCCTGGACCTGTTGGGCGCGGCCTTCGTCGAGGGCAAGCTCGAACTCGAAGGTTCGATCAGCGACGTGATCCGGGTGTGTGATGAGTGGAGCCAGGCCCTGCTCAACGAAGACGATGACGACCAGCCGGTACGCAGCCTGCATGACAAGGCCACCGATGCGGCGGCGATCTCCTACCACTACGACCTGTCGAATGCCTTCTACCAGCTGTGGCTGGACAGCGACATGGCCTATTCCTGTGCCTATTTCGAAACCGGCAGCGAATCCCTGGAGCAGGCCCAGCAAGCAAAATTCCGCCACCTGTGCCGCAAGCTGCGGCTGCAACCGGGTGAATACTTGCTGGATGTCGGCTGCGGCTGGGGCGGGTTGGCGCGGTATGCGGCGCGGGAATTCGGGGTCAGGGTGTTCGGCGTGACCCTGAGCAAAGAGCAACTGGCGTTGGCCCGGCAGCGGGTCAGCGACGAAGGGCTGGAGGATCTGGTGGAGTTGCAACTGCTCGACTATCGCGACCTGCCGCAGGATGGCCGATTCGACAAGGTGGTAAGCGTCGGCATGTTCGAACACGTCGGCCACGCCAACCTGGCGCAGTACTGCCAGACTTTATTTGGTGCGGTCCGCGAAGGCGGCCTGGTGATGAACCACGGGATTACCGCCAAACATATCGATGGTCGGCCAGTGGGGCGAGGCGCCGGCGAGTTCATCGAGCGTTATGTGTTCCCCAATGGCGAGCTACCCCATCTGTCGATGATCTCGGCCGAGATCAGCGAGGTGGGCCTGGAAATAGTCGATGTCGAAAGCTTGCGCCTGCACTACGCGCGCACTCTGGATCACTGGAGCGAGCGCCTGGAAGACAACCTTGAAGCTGCGGCCAAAGAGGTGCCGGAGCAAGCGCTGCGGATCTGGCGGCTGTACCTGGCAGGCTGCGCCTACGCGTTCGCGCGGGGCTGGATCAACCTGCACCAGATCCTGGCGGTCAAGGCCCATGCCGATGGCAGCCACGAGCTGCCCTGGACCCGGGACGATATCTACACGCCCTAGAGAATCGGCGAAATCAGGCGGGCGACCCGCATACCGAGCTGCCTGAGGCGATGGGTCTCCCGGCCTTCGTCCTCGTTGATCTCGTGGGACAGGGCGAAGTCGGCGTTGAGCATCTGTTCCACTTCGCCGGCAAAGGCGCTGTCGACGGTCAACAACATCACCTCGAAATTCAGCCGGAACGAACGGTTGTCCAGGTTGGCGCTGCCGATGGCGCTGATTTCGCTGTCGACCAGCACTACCTTCTGATGCAGGAACCCCGGTTGATAACGGAACACCCGGACCCCAGCCCGTACGGCTTCAAAGGCATACAGGCTGGAGGCGGCATAGACGATGCGGTGATCCGGTCGCGACGGCAGCAGCAACCGCACATCGACGCCACGCAGGACCGCCAGGCGCAGCGCGGCAAATACTGCTTCATCGGGGATGAAGTACGGGCTGGTGATCCACACGCGCTGCGTGGCGGCATGAATCGCTTCGACGAAGAACAACGAGCAGGTTTCGTAGGGGTCTGCCGGGCCGCTGGCCAACAACTGGCACAGCACGCCGTCGTCGGGATAGCTCTGTGGCAGGATCAATGGCGGCAGTTCGCGCGCCGCCCAGAACCAGTCTTCGGCGAACGATTCCTGCATGCAGGCCACCACCGGGCCGCTGACCGCCACGTGGGTGTCGCGCCATGGCGAGAGCGGGGGCTTGGCGCCCAGGTATTCGTCGCCGACGTTGTGCCCACCGACGAAGCCTTGCCGGCCGTCGACGACCACGATCTTGCGATGGTTGCGAAAGTTCACCTGGAACCGATTGAGCCAGCCGCTGCGGGTGGCAAACGCTTTGACCTGGACGCCAGCATCGCGCAGCTCCTGCACGTAGCGGTGGGGCAGGGAGTGGCTGCCGATGCGGTCATACAGCAGGTAGACCGCGACCCCCTGCGCGGCTTTTTTGATCAGCAGGCTTTGCAGGCGCCGCCCGAGCTGGTCGTCATGGACAATGAAGAACTGGATCAGCACCGCTTCCCGGGCCTGCTCGATGGCTTCGAAGATCGCGTCGAAGGTGGCCTGGCCATTGATCAGCAGGCGCAGTTGGTTGTTCGCCAGGCACGGCATGCGCCCCAGCTTCGGCATGGCGCGCAGCGAGTCGTAGGCATTGGAGGCACGGGCGGTCAGCGCTTCCTCGACCCATGGGCGCCAGTTCAGGTCGGCGATGGCCTTGCGCATCTCTTCGTTGGCCTGGCGCCGAGCCTTGATGTACGCATCGAAGGTGCTGCGTCCGAACACCAGGTAGGGAATGAGGGTCAGGTAGGGAATGAAGATCAACGACAGGGCCCAGGCAATCGAGCCTTGGGCGGTCCTGACGGTCAGCACGGCGTGGACTGCGGCCATCGTGCCCAGGGAGTGAATGAGCGTGATCAGGTAGGCAAAAAGATGGGGGCCAAAAAAATCCATGGGGCAACCTTGCTCCGGAGAATTCAATGCGTAACAGACCATGTTCTTCGATGAATGTCGCTATTTAATTCGCTATGCAACCGAAGTAGATTGGCGACGTCTAACGGCCATTACTGACTAGGAGTTACTCAATGAACGTACGTCTGCTGGGTTTGGCCATGGCTGTTGGCTTGTCACTTCCTGTGGCCGCTCAGGCGCAGATGCTGCAACCGGGTCTGTGGGAATTGACCTCCAGCAACATGAAGGTCGACAACCAGAATCTGCCGGACCTGCAATTGATCCTCGGGCAGTTGGGTAACCAGATGACCCCGGCACAAAAGGCCGCCCTGGAGAAACAGGGGATCAACATGGGCGGCAAGGGCATCCGCGTTTGCCTGACACCCGAGCAAGTGAAAACCGACGATATTCCGCTGCAGGACGCGCAGTCGGGCTGCAAGCAAGAGATCACCGACCGCAGCGCTAACCAGTGGAAGTTTCGCTTCAGTTGCCCGAAAGCCCAGGGTTCCGGTGTTGCCACCTTCCTCAGCGACCGCGAGTTCAATACCAAGGTCAATGGCACCTTCAATGCCACCGGCATCCAGCAACAGGGCAGCATGGACACCCGTGCCGTGTGGCTGGGGCAGGATTGCGGCACCGTCAAGCCGCGGGCTTAAGCGCTTTGCTGTGGGGCGGCGCAATGCCGCCCGTCACTGGCCTTCAGCAGATAGTCGCACACCGCCTGCACACTCATCCTGCCCAGGTTGTCTCCAAAGCCGTCGCGCAGGCTGACAAAACCGCCCTCCATCTCCCGTTGCCCAATCACCAGCACATACTCCACGCCCTGCGATCGATGCTGGCGGATCTTGCTGACGATATGCTCGTTGCGCAGGTCCGAGTGAGCGTGCACCCCGGCGCGGCGCAGGGTGTCGGTCAGCGCTTGGCTGTAGTCGATCTGGCGTTCATCGATGTTGATGACGACCAGTTGCGGGGTGGCTTGCCACGCCTGCAACTCCTGCTGGTCGGTCCAGCACACGCCATAGATGCGTTGCGTTCCCTTGCCACTCAAGTGGGTCAGGGCAAACGCGTTCATCACCCGGGTGGTGGGCACATAGGGGCCTGCGGCCAGCGCGGTGCCGTCCATCGACCAGTAGCTCGCCAGCACGTAATGCAGTGAATGGTTGGCGGCGGCCAGCGCGATCATCCGGGTCTCGATCCGTTGCAGATCTTCAGGGCCCAAGGCTCGCGCCAGGGTGAAATCACAGTAGAAACCATCACCGACTGGCGCTGCGGCAACCAGCTCGGCCTTGGCATGCAGTTGCTTGAGCGCCATGCCCAGCAGCAGTGCGCAGGAGCGCCGCAGAATCTCCAGGCCTTGCGGTTCGCGGGCGGTGATGAGGCTGACGCGGGCGTCCTGGCGGATCATGAACGCGCAGTCCACCAACAGGCCGTTCACCCGTCCGGCGACCGCTGCTTTCGCTAGCCCCGGGCCTATGCTCGAGGCCAGCTCCGATACTGAGAGCGCCTGGTCGTACTCGCGCACGGTCCCATCGGCCAAGGTGATTTTCAGCATGCTCAGTGACCCCCGGCAGTTTTACGCAAAACCGGATTCAACGCATGAACCGTAAAGGTAAACCCTGGCAGCCGTCATTAATACTTTCGGCGTGCCAGGCGATTTGTCCCGAGACCAGAGTAGTGCTGACGCTGTGGCGAAACTGCCGTCCGGCAAACGGCGTCCAGGCGCATTGCGCGAGAATCGGCTGCTGGTCGACCGCCTTGCCCCCAGGTTCGGGACGGATCAGCACCAGGTCGGCCCAGTATCCTTCGCGCAGGTAACCGCGATCGGGAATGGCAAACAGGTCCGCTACCCGATGGCTGGTTTTCGCCACCAGCGTCGGCAGCGGAATCAGGCCGTCGGCCACCAGTTCCAACAGCGCGGGGAGGGCGTGTTGCACCAGTGGCAAGCCGGCGGGTGCCTGTGGATAAGGCAGCTGTTTCTGCGCCCAGGTATGCGGCGCATGGTCGCTGCCGATGACATCCAGACGGTGACTCAGCAGGGCCCGGCGCAACGCATCGCGGTCAGCCTGGGTCTTGATGGCCGGGTTGCACTTGATCAGGTTGCCCAGGCGTGGATAGTCACGATCATCGAACAACAAGTGATGCAGGCAGACCTCGGCGCTGATGTGTTTCTGCGCCAGGGGCCGATCATCGAACAGCGCCAGTTCGCAGGCGGTGGTCAGGTGCAGGATGTGCAGGCGAGTGCCAAACCGCTTGGCCAGGTCGACGGCCAGGGAGGATGACCGAAAGCACGCCTCGGCATCACGAATCAGCGGGTGGGCGCTGGCGGGCACACTGTCGCCGTAACGTTCGGCGAATTCGCTCTCGTTGAGGCGGATGCTGGGGCTGTGTTCGCAATGGGCCAGGAGCAAGGTCGGCACCTCGGCAAACAGCCGTTCCAGAACGCGCGGGTCATCCACCAGCATGTTACCGGTGGACGCGCCCATGAACACTTTGACCCCTGCCACCTCACTGGGGTTGAGCGCCGCGACGGTGTCCAGGTTGTCGTTGCTGACGCCGAAGTGGAAGCCGTAGTTGGCCACCGAATGCATCGCCGCCCGGCGTTTTTTATCGGCCAGCGCTGCCAGGGTCAAGGTCGCCGGATGGGTGTTGGGCATGTCCATGAAACTGGTAATGCCACCGGCCACCGCTGCCCGCGACTCGCTGTAGAAGCTACCTTTTTCCGGCGCCCCCGGATCACGGAAATGCACCTGGTCGTCGATCATCCCCGGCAGCAGCCATTGGCCTTTGGCGTCGATTTGCACCGCAGCGTTTTCGCCGTCGATGCTGCTGGCAATTTTCACGATGCGTCCATGATCCACCAGCAGATCGGCATCGAATACTCGTCCTTCGTTGACCAGTCGCGCATTGCGAATCAGCACACTGGCCATGCTCAAAACTCGTTCTGCAAGGCTTTGTAGCCTCGCACCAGATCGACGTTGGTGCGTGCCACATCTTCGGAAAACTCCGAGGCGCTGACGCTGACCGGCGGGAACTGGGACAGGTCGGTGTGGGGGCCGATGCGGGTGGTGGAGGGCACATAGAAATCCCTGGGCAAGTCGCGGCCATCGACCACCGAGTTGTGCCGCACGACACAACCGTCGGCGACCGCACAGTTGAACAGCACGCTGTTGAAACCGATGAACACCCGATTACCGACGGTGCAGGGGCCGTGGACGATGGAGCGGTGGGCGATGGAACTGAACTCGCCGATGGTCACCGCCGCACCGGATTTGGAGTGGATGACCACGCCGTCCTGAATATTCGAATTGGCGCCGATGGTGATTGGTTGCATCTGGCCCGACTCATCGACTTCGTCGGCCCGAATCACCGCGTAGGGGCCGACGAACACGTTCTCGCCGATTACCACCTTGCCGCAGATGATTGCGGTTTTATCGACGTAGGCGGACTCGGCAATGCGCGGCAAGTCGCCGGAGGGATTCTTGCGGATCATGGTTGCTCCCGGCGCCAGTGACTTTCGGCGACTGCATCATGGGCGTGCAGGCTTTCGGCGTGGACCACGCGCACATCGAACGCCTGCAGCCCCGGGAAGCGTTGCAGCGCCAGGTGCAGGCGGCGTGCAGCGTCCTCGCAGAACATCAGGTTTTGCCCGTTGGCCAGGGCGAAGGCCTGCTCGTCCGCGCGCTTGACTGCGGTTTGTACCGCGGTGCCCAGGGCGGCTTCGGCGTGGTTGATGGCGGCGATCAGCGGCAAATCGTCGAGTGTCCCGTCCAGGTGCAAGCACAACTGGGCCGTGCTGCGCTGACTATGGGGGGTGGCGACTATGCCGCGGGTGGAACCAAGCCAAGCCAGCACTTCGGCGTGCTGCAAAGGTGTGTTGGCAAAGTCATCGACGAACTGCTGCTGAATCAGTTGCCTGGACAGCGCTGCGGAGCAGGGGCAGGTGGAGGAGTAACTGACATCGACACGCAGTTCCACGTGGAACACCGCCCCTTGCAGGCGCGCATCGAGGCTGATCGGGTAACTTTTCCAGCCGGCCAATGGGCTGACCAAGGCTGGGCGCTTCAGCAGGATATCGCTGTGAATACGCAGGTAAGCCGAGGTCGCCAGGCCTTGATGGCTGTCGAGAAAATCTTGCAGCACGCGACGTAGGAGTGCGGGTGTCAGGTTTTCCTGCTCCAGCATGGCCAGTGCCAGGTACAGGCGCGACATATGTATGCCACGGGCTTGCGCGTCATCGAGGCTGACGCCGGCATCGGCTTTGGCATTCAGGCGCTGGTCGTCGAATAGAACAGGAAGAGCAATGCCGCACATGCCCACCCAGTCCAGGGGCAAGGATTGGCGTGCGGCCTGCGCGGCGATATCCGGCAGAGTCAGCGCATTCATGAGCGGGTCCGTCGTAGGAAATGATTTCGAATGTTATATTATAACAATCAAATCGACGACAGCTTTTTCAAGCCATGTCCCCTATTGCCCTCAACAGCCCGTCAGGCGGCTGCAGGTGAAACGGGCGCTGGCTCCCCCTGAACTGGAAAACCGGTTAAGGGTGGTCCAGCCAACACGCCGGCTGTAGCCGACCCAGGCCTCGCCATCGGAGGCCAGGCCAGTGAAGAACGTGAGCTGGCCGTAACGGCTGGTGGTTTGCGCCCAGTACCGTTTGCCGTTTTGTTCAAAGCCGCGCATGTAGGTGGTATTGCCCGCGGTGGCGACGCTGTAGGCATTGCCTTGCGGGTCGACGCAGGCCAGCAGGGTGGCGCTGCGGGTACAGGTAGCCAGCCCCGGTAGTTGCGCCCAGGCATCGGCCGCGAACAGCAGTAAAAGGCCGGACAAGGTGCATTTCAGGGCATAGGGCATGGGGTTTCTCGGGCAGGTGGCAGGGCCAGGATTGCGCCCTTCGTCGCGGGCGACAAGCACGGATTGGCTTATTTGCATTGTTATACTATAACATTTGCGCCTTGCCTGATCTGTGATCTCCCGTGACGCCTGCTGCCCAGAGGACTACCTGATGCCCAATCGCCTTCCCGTTACCGTGCTCTCCGGCTTTCTCGGCGCCGGAAAAAGCACCCTGCTCAATTATGTCCTGCGCAACCGCGAGCATCTGCGGGTCGCGGTGATCGTCAACGACATGAGCGAAATCAACATCGACGGCAGCGAGGTGCAGCGCGATGTCAGCCTGAACCGCGCCGAAGAAAAACTGGTGGAGATGAGCAACGGCTGCATTTGCTGCACCCTGCGTGAGGACTTGCTGGAAGAAGTCAGCAAACTGGCCCGGGACGGTCGCTTCGATTACCTGCTGATCGAGTCCACCGGGATTTCCGAACCGTTGCCGGTGGCGGAGACTTTCACCTTCCGTGATGAACAGGGGCAGAGCCTGGCCGACATCGCGCGGCTCGACACCATGGTCACGGTGGTCGACGGGATGAACTTCCTGCTTGATTACCAGGCCGCCGAAAGCCTCGCCTCCCGCGGGCAGACCCTGGGCGAGGACGATGAGCGTTCGATTACCGATCTGCTGATCGAGCAGATCGAGTTCGCCGATGTGCTGCTAATCAGCAAGATCGATTTGATCAGCAGTGCCGATCGGGAGGAGTTGATCGCCATCCTCAAGCGCCTGAATGCCCAGGCGCAGGTCATCCCCATGGTCATGGGCGAGGTGCCGTTGCGGCAGATCCTCAATACCGGGCGTTTCGATTTTGCCAAGGCGGCCCAGGCGCCGGGCTGGCTCCAGGAGTTGCGCGGCGAGCATGTGCCGGAAACCACCGAGTACGGCATCGCCTCAACGGCTTACCGGGCTCGCCGGCCGTTTCATCCCCAGCGTTTTTTCAGCTTTATCGACCGGCCCTGGGTGAACGGCAAACTGCTGCGTTCCAAGGGCTTTTTCTGGCTGGCCAGCAAGCACCAGGATGCCGGCAGCTGGTCCCAGGCAGGCGGCTTGATGCGCCACGGTTTTGCTGGGCGTTGGTGGCGTTTTGTACCGAAAGAGCAGTGGCCGGACGATCAGGAAAGCACCGCGGCGATCATGCAAAATTGGCTGCCTGGCACCGGCGATTGTCGCCAGGAGCTGGTGTTCATCGGGCAGAACATCGACTTTGCCCAGCTCACGGCAGAGCTGGATGACTGCCTGCTCAGCGCTGACGAAATGGCCATGGGCGTGGAGGGGTGGCGCTCGCTGGTCGATCCCTTCGGCCCCTGGTTCGACGAGGAGGCGGCATGAGCCGGGCGCCTGCGCTCCAGGCCCGGCCGTTGGTCCGCCAGGCCATTGGCCAGACCCCCGAAGTGTTCACCCGGATCCTTGAGGACGGCACCAACCTGGCGCTGTGGCAGCGTCGGTTGCCATTGCATATCGTCGATTTCGCCACGCTGTTGTTGTCGCTGAACCAGCCGTTGGCCGAATCGCTGGTGGTCGAATTGGCCAATGACGAGGCGCAACCCGACCTGCGCAGCCTGGCGGCTTGTTGCAGTGATCTGCAGGGCTATGAGGGATTTATCGCCGATGTTGCCTGGCTGATCAGTGCCTTTGCCTGCCTGCTCGGGGCACGGCGGATCGGGGTGCGGGTGCGTACCCTGGATAAAGCCATGTGTCCTCGTTTTCACGTCGACCATGTGCCAGTGCGGCTGATCACCACCTACGCGGGGATCGGCAGCCAGTGGCTGGAAGAGGGCATGATCGAGCGTCAGCTCCTGGGCAATCCGCAAGCCGAGCCTGGGCAGTGCCAACAGATGCTCGGTGGTGAAGTGGCGTTGCTCAAGGGGGAGAAGTGGCAGGGCAACGAAGGCGCGGGCCTGATCCACCGTTCGCCGGCCCTGGCGGCGGGAGAGCGCCGCCTGATCCTGACGCTGGACTGGCTGGCGTGAGTCAGGTGGCGATAGTGAATCGGCCGGCGCTCAGGCATATTGCGATGATCTTCCTGTGATGTCGCTCTCTGCCGTGAAATCGCCAAGCCTGTTGCAGAACATCCCTACCCACGTGATTGCCGGCCCCCTGGGTGCCGGCAAGACCAGTCTGATTCGTCACTTGCTGGCGCAGCGGCCGGCGCACGAACGTTGGGCGGTACTGATCAACGAGTTCGGTCAGATCGGCCTCGACGCCGCACTGTTGACCACCGGCGCAGATGGCATTGCGCTGGGAGAAGTGGCCGGCGGCTGCCTGTGCTGCGTGAATGGCGCACCTTTCCAGATCGGCCTGGGTCGGTTGCTGCGCCGCTCACGTCCCGATCGCCTGTTCATCGAACCTTCGGGTCTCGGCCATCCGGCACAGTTGCTCCGGCAATTGAGCGAGGCTCCCTGGCAAGGGGTGCTGGCGCTCCAGCCGAGCGTGATGGTGCTCGACGCCCAGGCGCTGGCCGCCGGCAAGCCATTGCCCGCCGCGCAACAACAAGCGCTGCCCAGCGCCGGGCTGTTGCTGCTGAACAAGGCCGAGCACCTGGCTGCGGACCAACGGCAACGAATTAGCGGGTTGTTGCCCCAGTGCCCGCTGATCTGGACCGAACACGGTCGGTTGCCATTGCGCGAGCTGCCAGGCGGGCAAAGCCAGGCCCAGGCGCTTGTGGATAACTTTACTGCCGCCAGGGGCGTGGCGCCCGCTCCATTGATCTGGACCGACCCGGCCTCGCCAATCTGTTTGAGTCAGCAGCAGGAAGGGGGGTGGAGCATCGGTTGGCGCTGGCACTCGAGCCAGGTATTCGATCGCCAGCGCCTTGCCGCTTGGCTGCAGGGCCTCACCTGGCGTCGGGCCAAACTGGTTATCCACAGCGCCGAAGGCTGGATATCCGCCAATGCCCTGGAGAACGCGGCGCTGGATTGGCGGGCCAGTGAGTGGCGCCAAGATTCACGCCTGGAGTTGATCTTCGAGGCGCCTCAAGCGGTGGATGAACTGCAACAGGCGCTGGCCGCTTGCCGGGTGACGCTGGCTTGAGGCCTTAGGGACGCTGCTTGCTGTGATCCTGGCGCCACTGGCTCAGCTCGATCACTTCGGCGCTTGGCATCGCCGGTTTTTCATCATAGGGCATCGGGTAGGGCGCGAGCTCGATCTGTGCGCTGTGCTGGCCGAACTGGGTGATGGTACCGGCATGCCGGGTTTCGCCGGTCACGGTGAACTCAAAATTGTAGGTCCGGGCCAGGCGGCGTCGGCCGTTGGCATCTTTGACGAACGCGATTTTCTTCAGCGCCACGTTGCCGTCGAGCAATTCGATGTCGAGTTTGGCGCAGTGGCGCTTGACCCGTTCCAGCGCTCGCTCGCGCAAGCCGTGGTTGTGCCACAGCCATGCTGCACCGGTCGCCAGCAGCATCAGCACGAAGATATTTCCCAGGGTCAGCATCAAACGCACTCCAACTAATTGGCACCAGCTTAACTGCGACATTGGCCTGTCGTACAGGCTGCGTTTAGTCGCATACTGCGCGGCTCGAATTTCAATCGTTTTACGGAAATCCCGCATGAAACGTACACCGCATCTGCTCGCCATCCAGTCCCACGTGGTTTTCGGTCATGCTGGCAACAGCGCCGCGGTTTTCCCGATGCAGCGGGTTGGGGTGAACGTCTGGCCGCTGAACACGGTGCAGTTCTCCAATCACACGCAATACGGCCAGTGGGCTGGCGAGGTGTTGGCGCCCCAGCAGATTCCTGCGCTGGTGGAAGGGATTGCCGCGATCGGCGAGCTGGGCAATTGCGACGCAGTGCTGTCGGGTTACCTGGGCAGCGCGGCGCAGGGGCGAGCGATCCTCAGTGGCGTGGCGCGGATCAAGGCGATCAACCCACAGGCGCTGTACCTCTGCGATCCGGTCATGGGTCATGCCGAGAAGGGTTGCATCGTGCCCGCCGAAGTCAGCGACTTCCTGCTCAACGAAGCGGCGGCCGTGGCTGATTTCATGTGCCCGAACCAACTGGAGCTCGACAGCTTCTCCGGGCGCAAGCCGCAGTCGCTGTTCGATTGCCTGGGCATGGCCCGCGCTTTGTTGGCGCGTGGCCCCAAGGCGGTACTGGTCAAGCACCTGGATTATCCCGGCAAGCTGGCGGACGGCTTCGAAATGCTGCTGGTGACCGCCGAAGGCAGCTGGCACCTGCGTCGTCCGCTGTTGGCGTTCCCGCGCCAGCCGGTGGGCGTGGGCGACCTGACGTCGGGGTTGTTCCTGGCGCGGGTGCTAATGGGCGACAGCCTGGTGGCCGCGTTCGAGTTTGCCGCGGCGGCGGTGCATGAAGTGCTGCTGGAAACCCAGGCCTGTGCCAGCTACGAGCTGGAGCTGGTCCGGGCCCAGGACCGTATCGCCCATCCGCGGGTGAAGTTCGAAGCTACTGCGATCAGCCTCTGATTGCTCAGACGTCGGCCTTGATTTCCTGGTAGCGCTTTTCCAGTTCCTGGCGGACCTGGCGCCGCTGTTTGCCCTGGATGTAGCGGCGGCGGTCTTCGCTGTTCTGCGGTTGCAGCGGTGGCACCGCCGCGGGCTTGCGCTGGTCGTCGACCGCCACCATGGTGAAGAAGCAACTGTTGGTGTGGCGCACCGAGCGCTCGCGGATGTTTTCGGTCACCACCTTGATGCCCACCTCCATCGAGGTGTTGCCGGTGTAGTTGACCGACGCCAGGAATGTCACCAGCTCACCGACGTGAATCGGCTCGCGAAAAATCACCTGGTCCACCGACAGGGTCACCACGTACCGGCCGGCATAACGGCTGGCGCACGCATAGGCTACTTCGTCGAGGTACTTGAGCAGGGTACCGCCGTGGACATTGCCAGAAAAGTTGGCCATGTCGGGGGTCATCAGTACTGTCATCGACAGCTGGGCATTTCCGGGTTCCATAGCACACTCACGGTTCTAGGCAGGGATTCAGGGGCGTACCTCTGCGGGCACTTGAGCTGTTTTTCAAAGCATCCTTAACGGGACGCCGCGCCGCTCGCGGTCGTCACGCTTGTATCCATCTGTTTCCATATATTGCACCGCGTTTCTGCCGGAAGTCGCGGTGTTACCCTTCAAAAGCCCGTTCGACAGGCTTTTTCTCGCGTCACGCCTACAGCATCCCCATCAAGGAGCCTTCGCCATGCATGCCATCAGTTTCATTCAGGATTTGGCAGTGATCATGCTGGTGGCGGGGGTGGTGACCGTACTGTTCCATCGCTTCAAGCAGCCCGTGGTCCTGGGGTACATCGTTGCCGGCTTCATCATTGGCCCGCACACCCCGCCATTCGGCCTGATCCATGACGAGCAGACCATCAAGACCCTGGCCGAGCTGGGGGTGATTTTCCTGATGTTCTGCCTCGGCCTCGAGTTCAGCTTGCGCAAGTTGTTCAAGGTCGGCGCTACGGCGTTTATCGCGGCGTTCCTGGAAATCGTGCTGATGATCTGGATCGGCTACGAAATTGGCCGCTGGTTCGACTGGAACACCATGGATTCGCTGTTTCTCGGGGCGATCCTGGCGATCTCCTCGACCACCATCATCGTCAAGGCGCTCAACGACCTGAAGATGAAGAACGAGCGTTTTGCCCAGCTGATTTTTGGCGTGCTGATCGTCGAGGACATCCTGGGGATCGGTATCATTGCCTTGCTGTCGAGCATCGCGGTGAGCGGTACCGTGAGTTCGGGCGAGGTGTTTTCCACCGTCGGCAAACTCTCGCTGTTCATGATCGTCGCGCTGGTCATCGGCATCCTGCTGGTGCCGCGGCTGCTGGCCTACGTGGCGAAATTCGAAAGCAATGAAATGCTGCTGATCACCGTGCTGGGCCTGTGTTTCGGCTTTTGCCTGCTGGTGGTCAAGCTGGAGTACAGCATGGTGCTGGGGGCGTTCCTGATTGGCGCGATCATGGCTGAGTCGCGGCAATTACTGAAAATTGAGCGCCTGATCGAACCCGTTCGCGACTTGTTCAGCGCAATCTTTTTTGTCGCCATTGGCCTGATGCTCGATCCGCTGATTCTATTGCAGTACGCCTGGCCGATTGCGGTGATCACCGTCGCCGTGGTGCTGGGCAAGATGCTGTCCTGCGGCCTGGGGGCCTTTATTGCCGGCAACGACGGACGCACCTCGCTGCGGGTTGGCATGGGCCTGTCACAGATCGGTGAGTTCTCCTTCATCATCGCGGCGCTGGGCATGACCTTGCAGGTCACCAGCAATTTCCTCTACCCGGTGGCGGTCGCCGTCTCGGTGATCACCACGCTGCTGACGCCGTACCTGATTCGCGCGGCTGACCCACTCTCGATCAAGCTCGCCGCGGTCATACCGACGCGCCTTGGCCGGGTGCTGGGAATGTATGGCGAATGGTTGCGCAGTATCCAGCCGCAGGGTGAGGGCGCGCTGCTGGCGTCGATGATCCGGCGGATTCTGCTGCAGGTGGGGGTGAACCTGGCGCTGGTGGTGGCGATCTTCCTGTCGGGCGGTTTTTTCGCCGAACGCATGTCGGCTTATCTGCAGGACTGGATCAGCGATCCGAGCTGGCAGAAGGCCCTGATCTGGGGTGGGGCACTGCTGGTGTCGCTGCCTTTCCTGATTGCCGCCTATCGCAAGATCAAGGCGCTCTCGATGCTGCTGGCGGAAATGGGGGTGAAGCCGGAGATGGCTGGCCGCCACACACAACGGGTGCGCCGGGTGATCGCCGAAGTGATCCCGATTCTCTCGCTGCTGGTGATTTTCCTGCTGCTGGCAGCCTTGTCGGCCAGTATTTTACCGACCAACAAGTTGCTGTTGCTGATTGCCGTGGTCACCGCCGCGGTGGCGGCGCTCCTCTGGCGCTGGTTCATCCGTGTGCATACGCGGATGCAGGTGGCCCTGCTGGAAACCCTGGACAACCACAAGGAGTCGTCCGGCCATTGAAGCGCAGATCCGCAGACCCGTAGCAGCTGCCGAGCCTGCGAGGCTGCGAGGCTGCGTTCGGCGGCGTAGCCGTCGCCTACCGGACGCAGGCTTCGCCAGTTGCTACAACAACCTCACGCAGGGGGCCAGACTCAGCTTTCCAGCCAGACGTCCCGCGCCCAGTGCCATACCGATTCCCAGGTTTCTTCGGCAACCAGTTCGTCTTCGGCTTGCCACAGCACCACGGTGCCGTCTTCTTCGACGCAGTAGTAGTCGTCACCATCCTGGCAGATAGGGATCAGGCTACGGTCCACGCCTGCGTCCCAGGCGTTGGCGGCAACGTCCGGCAGGTAGGTGTGGGATTGCGGGTCTGTGACAGTCACAGGTTCCAGGCTGCCGTAGACCACGTCGCTGACGGTCAGCAGGAATTCCCTGAAGACAAACGGGATGTCGATGAACAGTTGTTCCTCGATTTCCACCAGTTGGTCTTCGTCAGGCAGCTCCAAGGGCACCGGTACCGGTTCGTTGGCTTCTCGCAGTTGTTCGATGATTTCTTCCACGTCCGGGATCCTCTTGCTCAATGGCGCGGTTTGGTTGGGGCGGTTTATACAGTAGCTTGCTATAGATGCAACCGCGAAATAGAAAACCCCAGCCGAGGCTGGGGTTTTTATTACTGCATGCGAACCGCGCGAGGTATTAGCCGTTCTGGCGAATACCAGCGACCAGCCAAGGCTGGTTGTCGCCTTGCGGACGTTCCATGTTCCAGCTTTCGCTGAACACTTCGCCCTGGTCGAAACGCGAGGTTTTCGACACGCCGCTGAAGGTCAGGGTGGCGATGGTCTTGTCGGCGCGATCATCCACGCCGTCCAGTTGCACGGTGAGGTTGTCGATGTAGGTCGACTGGAAGCCGTCGCCCAGGTCGGCACGTTCGCGCTTGAGGAACTCCAGCAGTTGTGGGGTCACGAACTCGGCGATCTTGTCCATTTCGTTGGCGTCCCAGTGCTGCTGCAGGGACTGGAAGTGGCTGCGCGCGGCTTCAATGAAGCGCTCTTCGTTGAACCAGGCCGGAGCGTTGATCACCGGACGAGCAGCAGCCGGAGCGGCCGAACCACCGAAGATCGAACCCATGGCAGGCTTGTTCTCGAACACTTCACGCTGCATTGGCGCGTGACCGGCCGGGGCCAGGTGCTCTTGCTGCTTGCGACGACGAGCGGCGATGAAGCGGAAGATCACGAAGGCGATGACCGCCATGATCAGGATGTCGAAGATCTGCATGCCCTGGAAGCCACCGCCCATGAACATGGACGCCAGCAGGCCGCCAGCGGCGATACCGGCCAGCGGGCCGAGCCAGCGCGAAGCACCGCCGGCCTTGGCCGCAGCGCCCGCGGCACCGGCAGCACCAGCGGTCGCCGCAGCGCCGCCCATGCCAGGAGAAGAAGGAGCCATTTGGCTGGTCTGGTGAGTCGGCGCAGCGCCGGAGCTCTTGCCGCCACCAAAGCGCTTGGCGTTGGCGTCCAGGCTCATCGTCAGGCCGATGCACAACGCCATGGCGATGCTAAGAAAACGTTTCATAAAGGGAATTCCCATTTGTGGATGGCACGCGCGCCATGTTGCACAGGTGAAGTGTTGCTGGCTAGCGGCAGAGTGTTTCGGGCTTTTGCCTGACAGGCTGGGTTCAGCTCAACCGGCCTGCGTAGGGCTATGTACTTTTGTCTGTGGGATGGGCCGACAAGTTCAGAAGGACTAGGAGCAAAGATCAATGCCACATCCTGTAGGAGCGAGCCTGCTCGCGAATGCACACGCCTCGATGCATCTGATAAACGGCGGTGTAGATATTCGCAAGCAGACGAAGCGCCGCCCGGCGCTCTCCCACAAGGACGCGCTCGCGCCTTTAGATCGCTTCCAGCTTGGCGTAGCCGAGCATCAGCCACTTGCTGCCTTCGCTGAAGTTCACTTGCACCCGGGCCTGGGCCCCGGCGCCTTCGAAGTTGAGAATCACCCCTTCGCCGAACACCGCGTGCTGCACTTGCTGGCCGAGGCTGAATGCGGTTTCGGGGATTTCCGTACCGGCGAACATACTGCTCGAGCTCTGCTTCTGGCCACCGCCGAACGGCCGGCTGACGCTATTGGACAGCCGCACTTCCTGAATCAGGCCCTTGGGTACTTCGCGTACGAAACGCGAGACCTTGTTGTAAGTCTCGCTGCCATACAGGCGCCGGGTTTCAGCGTAGGTCATCACCAGGTTCTGCATGGCGCGGGTAATGCCGACGTACGCCAGGCGCCGCTCCTCTTCAAGACGGCCGGGCTCTTCCAGGCTCATCTTGTGCGGGAACAGACCCTCTTCCATGCCGACCAGGAACACGTAGGGGAATTCCAGGCCCTTGGCGCTGTGCAGGGTCATCAACTGGATGCTGTCTTCGTGCTCGTCGGCCTGGGTATCGCCGGCCTCCAGGGAGGCATGGCCGAGGAAAGCAGCCAGTGGCGTCAGCTCTTCGTCTTCTTCGCTGTTCTCGAAGTTGCGCGCGGCGCTGACCAATTCCTCAAGGTTTTCTACCCGGGCCTGGCCTTTCTCGCCTTTTTCCGCTTCGTGGTAGGCAATCAGCCCCGACTGCTCGATGACGGTCTGGGTCATCAAGTGCAGCGGCATCTCGGCGGTTTTCGCCGCCAGGTTGTCGATCAGCTCGATGAAGGCGCCCAGGGCGCCGGCAGCGCGGCCAGTCAGGCCTTTATTGGCGATCAGCAAGCGCATGGCTTCCCACATCGACACATCGCTGTGGCGAGCGTGGTCGCGGATGGCTTCGACGGTTTTCTCGCCAATGCCACGCGCCGGAACGTTGATCACCCGCTCCAGGGCCGCGTCGTTGCCGCGCCCTTCAAGCAAGCGCAGGTAAGCCATGGCGTTCTTGATTTCAGCACGTTCGAAGAAGCGCTGGCCGCCATAGATGCGGTACGGGATGCGTTCGCGCAGCAGGGCTTCTTCCAACACCCGAGATTGGGCGTTGGAGCGGTACAAAATCGCAATATCGCTGCGCGCCAAGCCGGTTTTCAGCGCGCTTTCGATGGTTTCGACAACGTAGCGGGCTTCGTCGTGTTCATTAAAGGCGGCGTAGAGGTTGATCGCTTCGCCTTCACCGCCATCGGTCCACAACTCTTTGCCCATGCGCCCGGTATTGTTGGCGATCAGGGCGTTCGCCGCCTTGAGGATACCGGCGGTGGAGCGATAGTTCTGTTCCAGGCGAATGGTCTCGGCATCCGGGAAGTCGTCGGAGTACTGATAGATGTTCTCGATTTTCGCCCCGCGCCAGCCGTAGATCGACTGGTCGTCGTCACCCACCACCATCAGGCTGTCGCCGCCCTTGGCCAGCAGGCGCAACCAGGCGTACTGCACGGCGTTGGTGTCCTGGAACTCGTCTACCAGGATATGGCGGAAGCGTTTCTGGTAGTGCGCCAGCAAGCCCGGATGGTCGCGCCACAGGTCGAGGGCGCGCAGCAGCAACTCGGAGAAGTCGATGACACCAGCGCGCAGGCACGCGGCCTCGTAGGCCTCATAGATGCTGCGCATGGTGCCCAGGAACAGGTCGCCACTGGCTTGAATGTGTTGTGGACGCAGGCCTTCGTCTTTCTGGCCGTTGATGAACCACTGGGCCTGGCGGGCCGGCCAGCGCTGCTCGTCGAGGCCCAGCTCACGGATCACCCGTTTGACCAGCCGCTGCTGGTCGTCGCTGTCGAGGATCTGGAACGTCTGGCTCAGGCCGGCTTCCTGCCAGTGCGCCCGCAACAGGCGGTGCGCCAGGCCGTGGAAGGTGCCGACCCACATGCCGGCCGGGTTGATACCCATCAGTTGCTCGATGCGATGGCGCATCTCGGCAGCAGCCTTGTTGGTGAAGGTCACCGACAGGATTGAGTGAGGCGAGGCGTTTTCGACCTGGATCAACCAGGCGATACGGTGCACCAGCACACGGGTTTTACCGGAGCCAGCACCGGCCAGGACCAACTGACGACCCACGGAGGCAGCTACGGCCTGGCGTTGGGCATCGTTGAGTGAGTTCAGCAAAAGGGAGAGGTCATCGCGCATCGGGGCATTCTAGGGTGCCGCGTCAAACCGGGCAAACCGAGCTTTGCATTAACCGATGAAAGAGTTGCCGAGGGCGACCACCCAGTCACGCGGCAGCGGCCCTTACAGGCCGTGGCTCTGCGGTTTTGCGCGGTTTTTGCCAGGCACTCGCTTTCGTCGATTTTATCCCTCGCGCCAGTTTGGTCAGGGTGCTTGCTTGTGTATGCTCCGTCGACGTTTCGGGCACGCATGCCCCTCTATAAGAACAAGAATATCGCCTATGACCTTCAGCTCCAGCCTGGCAGGATCCTTCGTGGAGCCGCAGGTTATCCGCAAGCAATACGCCATGGAGATGGCGGTCGAGCGCACGCGTATGCTGTACCAGGGCTCGCTGCTGCCCACCTTGCTGATGTTGCTCAATGGCCTGGTCTGTGCCGGTTTGCTGTGGGACCCGCAGCGTTATCTGCAGGTCAGTGCCTGGCTGGTCTGGTTGCTGTTGCTGGTGGCATTGCGAGTGATCCAGGTGGCAGCCTTTGATTCGGCCATGCCCAGCCGCCAGGCGCAGCCGATCTGGCGGCACATGTTCCTGCTGGGGTCGGCCCTCAGTGGCCTGACCTTGGCCGCAGCTGGTATCGCCCTGGTGCCCACCGACAGTTTCCTGCAGCAAGCCTGGGTGTTTGGCCTGATCGGCGCGGCCACCCTGTGCGCCAGTGTCGCCTACGCGGTCAGCCTGTCGGCCTTCCTGTCCTTTACGTTGCCCTGCCTGCTGCCGGCCATCGGCTATCTGTTCTGGGGCGGCGATCAACAGCAGCAGGGCTGGGGCTGGCTCGGCCTGATTCTGCTGGGCTCCTTGAGTGTGGTGGCGTGGCAGGTCAACCGGCTGATCGGACGAGGGTTGTTGCGCCGCTTTCAGAATCAGGCGCTGATCGAGCATTTGCGGCAGGCGCAAAGCGGTAGTGACCAACTCAACCAGGAACTGGCGCGGGAAATCGACCAGCGCCGCCAGGCCGAAGCCGAGCTGCGCACCGCGCAAGTCGGCCTGGAGACTCGGGTGGCGCAACGCAGCCTCGAACTGGACGCCGCCAACCAGGCGCTGAGCAAAAGCGAAGCGCGCCTGGCGCTGGCGTTGAAGGCCAGCGAACTGGGCTTGTGGGACTGGAATCTGCAAACCGACGAAGTGCATCACACCCAGCTCGAGGAATTGTTCGGGATCGAGCCCGAGTTCATCACCGAGATGCTCAGCCACCTCAAGCCGCGCCTGCATCCCTCGGACTTGCCGCCGCTGCGGCGGGCACTGGTCGCGCATTTGAAGGGGCGCAGCGAGGATTACCAGATCGAGTACCGCGTGCGTCACGGGGACGGGCATTGGGTCTGGATTGAGGACCGGGGGCGCGCGGTGGAGCGCGGCCCTGACGGTCGTGTGCTGCGCATGGTTGGCACGCGGCGCGACATCAGCGCCAGCAAAGGCCTGGAAGAGCAGCGCCAGTTGGCGGCCACGGTGTTTGAGGCAGCAAGCGAAGGCATTGTGATTTTCGATCCGAATTACGCGTTGATTGCGGTCAATCAGGCGTTCAGCCGGGTAACTGGCTATCAGGCCGAGGACCTGCTGGGGCGCAATGTGATCGAGCTTCCCTGCAGTCGTGACGCCCGCCGCCACTACCCAACGATTCATCAGGCGCTGGAACAACACGGCAGTTGGCAGGGCGAGTTGGTGGAGGCGCGCAAGAACGGCGAACTCTACCCGCAATGGTTGCAGCTGAACGTAGTGCGCGATTCTCGGGGAACTGTGAGCCATATTGTGGGCTTCTTCGCCGATCTCTCCGCTCGGCGCGAATCCGAAGAGCGCATGCGCTACCTGACCCACTACGACGAGCTCACCGGGCTGGCCAACCGTGCGCTGTTCCGTGAGCGCCTGCAGGACGCTCATCAGCGGGTGCGCCAGGGCGGTCGCAGCTTGGCGCTGCTGCACATCAACCTGGATCGTTTCAAATTACTCAACGACAGCCTGGGCCATGATGTGGCCGACCAGTTGTTGCAGAAAATGGCCCGGCGCCTGGTGAACGCGCTGCCGGAAGCGGACACCATCGCCCGTTTGTCCGGGGATGAGTTTGCCGTGCTGTTTGATGCCTATGGCAGCCTGTCGAGTCTGGCGCGGGTCGCCACCCGGTTGGCGGCCAAGCTGCGGGTGCCGCTGAGCATTGATGGGCATGAGCTGGTAATTAGCGCCTCGATGGGCATCAGCATGCTGCCGGACAACGCGCGGGAGATTCCCGCGTTGGTCAGCCAGTCGAACATGGCCATGCAGCACGCCAAGCACCTGGGTGGCAATAATTTCCAGTTCTACACCGACAGCCTGCAGGCCAGCACCCTTGAGCGCCTGCAACTGGAAAACCAGTTGCGCAAGGCCGTCGAGGAGCGACAGCTGAAAGTCTATTACCAGCCCAAGCAGTGTCTGGCCAGCGGTCGCCTGAACGCTGCCGAAGCGCTGGTGCGCTGGGACCATCCGACCATGGGGCAGGTGCCGCCGGCTGAGTTCATCGGTTTGGCAGAGGAAACCGGGTTGATCGGCCCGATTGGCGAATTCGTGTTGCGTCAGGCCTGCTGGCAGGCATGCGAGTGGCAGCGCCAGGGGCTGGCGCCGATCCGGGTTTCGGTGAATTTGTCGGTGCATCAATTGCGCCAGGGCAAACTGGTCAGCCTGGTGCGCCAGGTGCTCGAGGAAACCGGCCTGGAGCCACGCTACCTGGAGCTGGAACTGACCGAAAGCCAGTTGCTCGACAGCGTCGAACACATCATTGCTACCTTTCAGCAACTGCGAGACCTGGGAGTGAAGCTGGCCATCGATGACTTTGGCACCGGTTACTCGTCGTTGAGTTACCTCAAGCGCATTCCGGTGGACTACGTGAAGATTGACCAGGCGTTTATCCGCGGCCTGGGCGAGGGCAGTGCCGATGCGGCAATCACCCGGGCAATCATTGCCATGGCCCATGGCTTGTCGCTGAAGGTCGTCGCGGAAGGCGTAGAGCGGCAGGAGCAGCTTGAGTTTCTCAAGGCGTCGCGCTGCGATGAGGTGCAAGGCTATCTGATCAGTCGGCCTGTGGAGGCCATTGCGCTTGCCGAGCAGTTGCGTAGCCAGGATGGCTGATGAGGTCGGCCTTAGGTATGCCAGCCACCGGTTCCTATGGGCCGTTGGCTGGAATGGTCAAGCTCCAGGAATGACTTCCTGAATTCAGTGAGTGACCTGGATCTCATCCAAGTGCACCAGCAAGTTGCCTTCGCAGAAAATGCTGACGGCCATCAGTTTCAAGTCGCCGGATTGCCTGAACTCGACAGTTTTATCCACCTCAACGAGCAGAGCGTTTTGCTCGGTATGCTCCAGCGTAAGGTCCAGTCTCAAGGCGCTTGGGTTAGGTTGCTGGCTGCTTTTGGTCAGCCTGGGGGTAATGCCCGAATGGGCGACGGTGACCGTGCCATAGGTGCGAAAGGTCGCGCTGACTGGCATCAGGTCCTGCTGGGCTACCCAGCCACGTGTAGTAAGACTCATGGTCGTTAACTCCTGTAATGAATAGTGTGTGTCCTGCATTGTCACTTTCCATCTACAGGGGAGGACGAATGCGCGTGAAGCACCGGGTGTCAGGCCGGTCTGCGCTCTGAGGGCTACATGAGGCGCGGGTGGCACCAGGCGGGGACATCGAGTTATGCATTGAGCAGGCAAAAAACGGATTCTTGTAGTATAACTACAAGCTTGCTACATCCCCGGCGCCCGCCCATAACAATGAGTCCTGCCCTTTGAACCTGTTGCAACATATCGCCCAGTCTCGCCACCTGTTACGCAAATCGGAACTCAAGGTTGCCGACCACGTGCTGCTTGACCCTGCGGCAGTGATGCACAGTTCCATGGCTGATCTTGCCCACAGCGTTGGCATCAGCGAACCGACCATCGTGCGCTTCTGTCGTGCCATCGGCTGTTCGGGTTTCCAGGACTTAAAGCTGAAGCTGGCGCAAAGCCTGGCCGCCGGTGCGAGTTTCGGCCAGTTCGCGATCCACGAAGACGATTCGGTCGCCGACTACAGCCTGAAAATTTTCGACACCACCCTGCACACCCTGATGGAGGTTCGCGAGAAGCTCGATCCGATCGAACTGCAGCGGGCCGTGACGCTCATGTCCCAGGCCCAGCGTGTCGAGTTCTACGGTTTTGGTGCGTCTGGCGCGGTGGCGGCGGATGCCCAGCATAAATTCTTTCGCTTGCTGCTGACGGCTGCAGCGTATTCCGACCCGCACATGCAGGCGATGTCGGCGGTCACGTTGAAACCCTCTGATGTGGCGATCTGCATCTCCCAGTCCGGGCGTTCCAAGGACCTGCTGATCACCGCCAATCTGGTGCGTGAGAGCGGTGCGTCGTTGATCACCTTGTGCCCGAGCCAGACGCCGCTGGCCGAGCTGTCGACCGTCAACCTGGCGATCGATGTGCATGAGGACACCGAAATCTACACCCCGCTGACCTCGCGTATCGCCCACCTGGTGGTGATCGACGTGTTGGCCATGGGCGTGGCCATGGCGCGTGGCCCGAGCCTGGTCAACCACCTCAAGAGCGTCAAGCGCAGCCTGCGCAGTTTGCGCTTGTCGCCCAAGTCGGTGAAGGCGCTGGACGACTGATTTCGATCGCGATGGTGGCAGGTCTTGGCGATCTTATCGCGAGCCTGCTCGCCAAGACGTCTGCCAATGTTCACATCCCTGTAACCCACGCGCAGCCAAACCGTCATCCCAGCGGCCTATCTTGAAACTCCCGTACTCGCCTTGGGAGACTCGAAATGGCCCAGCCCTACGAAGAACGCAACAGCGCTATCAAAACCCGCCGTCAGCAGGAAGACCAGCGCCGCATGGCGTTCCGCCGCGCGATTGAAGATCGTTGTGAGCGCCGGCAACTTCTCGCCGAGATTGGCGATTTTTCCGACAGCCTTGAACTCAATTACTGGCAAGCGAGCCCGGCAGCTTCGCGTCGAAGCGCTCAACCAGCGCGCTGATCTGCACCCGTTCATTGCGGATAAATCCCAGGAACGCATGCGCGACCGGTGACAGGCGCTTGGCTTTGGCCTGCACCACGCACCAGCTGCGATACAGCGGCAGCTCTTCGACCGGCAGCTCCTTGAGCCCGCCGGTCGCCAACTCCAGGTTCAGGGCGTGGCGCGTCAACAGCGCCACGCCCAGACCCGCCACCACACATTCGCGCTGGGCCTCGGCCGACGAGACCTCCTGGGTCTGGTTGAAGTGCACGCGCTTCTCCTTGAAATACTCTTCACAGGCCAGGCGCGTCCCGGAACCAGGCTCGCGCAACAGCAAGGTGTAAGGCTCAAGGTCCTGCAAGCGCAGGGGGCCCATGTGGCACAGCGGGTGGTCAGGCGGGGCGACGGCGACAATCGGGTTATTGAGGAAGGGCAGGAATTCCAGGCCCATGTCCTGCGGCACCATGGACATGATCACCAGGTCGTCGCGGTTATCCGACAGGCGCCGGATCACTTGCCCACGGTTGACTACCGTCAGCTGCAAATTGACTTCCGGGTGCTGGCGCTTGAAGGCGGCGAACAGATGGGGGACGAAGTACTTGGCGCTGGATTCCACCGCCAGCTTCAGCTGTCCTTGCAGCGAACCCTGCATGTCGGACAGCTGCATATCGAGGTTTTCCAGGCGGCCAAAAATGTCCCGACTGGCGCGCTGTAACGCTTCAGCTGCTTCGGTCATGTAGAGCTTTTTACCGACATAATCGAACAATGGCTGCCCAACCAGCTCTTCAAGCTGACGAATTTGTAGGCTGACGGCCGGTTGTGTGAGTGACATTTCCTCAGCTGCGCGGCTGTAGGAGCGTAAATCGCAGACTTCATTGAAGATCTGCAATTGCCGTAATGTCATACGCATCAATGACTTACGCATTATATAGGTGCTCTGGTGGCGGGCCTGTCGCTCAACTATAAGTCTTTACTTATAGCTAACCCAATAATTATTGATTTTTGTTAATCCCTTGCGCGGGATAGTGTGGCTCTGCGACTGGCTTGAAACATTTAGTCACTCGCCGACCCGGTCTAGCGGGTCGTGGGTAGCAACCGGCTCAAGGGAAACTCCAAGTGATAACAAAGATCCTGATCGCCAACCGTGGTGAAATTGCCGTACGAATCGTACGTGCTTGCGCCGAGATGGGCATTCGCTCGGTTGCCATTTATTCCGACGCCGACCGTCATGCCTTGCATGTGAAGCGCGCCGATGAGGCCCACAGCATCGGAGCCGAGCCATTGGCCGGTTACCTGAACCCGCGCAAGCTGGTGAACCTGGCCGTGGAAACCGGTTGCGACGCGTTGCACCCAGGTTATGGGTTCCTCTCGGAAAACGCCGAACTGGCAGATATCTGCGCAGAACGCGGGATCAAGTTCATCGGCCCGTCGGCAGAAGTCATTCGCCGCATGGGCGACAAGACTGAAGCGCGCCGAAGCATGATCAAGGCGGGCGTACCAGTAACCCCAGGCACCGAAGGCAACGTCGCGGGCATCGAAGAAGCCCTCACCGAAGGCGACCGCATCGGCTACCCGGTGATGCTCAAGGCCACTTCCGGTGGTGGCGGCCGTGGTATTCGTCGCTGCAACAGCCGCGAAGAACTCGAACAGAACTTCCCTCGCGTCATTTCCGAGGCCACCAAGGCCTTCGGTTCGGCGGAAGTGTTCCTGGAAAAATGCATCGTCAATCCCAAGCACATCGAAGCGCAGATCCTCGGCGACAGCTTTGGCAACGTGGTGCACCTGTTCGAGCGCGACTGCTCGATCCAGCGCCGTAACCAGAAGCTGATCGAAATCGCCCCCAGCCCACAACTGACCCCGGAACAGCGCGCCTACATCGGCGACCTGTCGGTGCGCGCAGCCAAGGCCGTGGGCTACGAAAACGCCGGCACCGTGGAGTTCCTGCTCGCCGAGGGCGAGGTGTACTTCATGGAAATGAACACCCGAGTGCAGGTGGAACACACCATCACCGAGGAAATCACCGGCATCGACATTGTCCGTGAGCAGATCCGCATTGCTTCCGGCCTGCCACTGTCGGTGAAACAGGAAGACATTCATCACCGTGGTTTCGCGTTGCAGTTCCGCATCAACGCTGAAGACCCGAAGAACAACTTCCTGCCCAGCTTCGGCAAGATCACTCGCTACTACGCCCCCGGCGGCCCTGGCGTGCGTACCGACACGGCGATCTACACCGGCTACACCATTCCACCGTTCTACGATTCGATGTGCCTGAAACTGGTGGTTTGGGCTTTGACCTGGGAAGAGGCCATGGACCGTGGCTTGCGCGCCCTCGACGACATGCGCCTGCAGGGGGTCAAGACCACCGCTGCGTACTATCAGGAAATCCTGCGCAACCCGGAATTCCGTAGCGGCCAGTTCAATACCAGCTTCGTTGAAAGCCACCCGGAACTGACCAACTACTCGATCAAGCGCAAACCCGAAGAGCTGGCCCTGGCCATCGCCGCCGCCATCGCCGCCCACGCAGGCCTGTGAGGAATATAACAATGTCCAAGATCCACGTTACCGACACCATCCTGCGCGACGCCCACCAGTCGCTGCTCGCCACCCGCATGCGCACCGAAGACATGCTGCCGATCTGCGACAAGCTCGACAAAGTCGGCTACTGGTCGCTGGAATGCTGGGGCGGCGCCACCTTCGATGCCTGCGTACGTTTCCTCAAGGAAGACCCGTGGGAGCGCCTGCGTAAACTGCGCGCCGCCTTGCCTAACACTCGCCTGCAGATGCTCCTGCGCGGCCAGAACCTGCTGGGCTACCGCCATTACAGCGACGACGTGGTCAAGGCCTTCGTCGCCAAGGCCGCGGTCAACGGCATCGACGTGTTCCGCATCTTCGACGCGATGAACGACGTGCGTAACCTGCGGGTGGCCATCGAAGCGGTGAAAGCTGCCGGCAAGCACGCCCAGGGCACCATCGCCTACACCACCAGCCCGGTGCACACCATCGAAGCGTTCGTGGCCCAGGCCAAGCAGATGGAAGCCATGGGTTGCGACTCGGTGGCAATCAAGGACATGGCCGGCCTGTTGACCCCGTACGCCACCGGCGAACTGGTCAAGGCACTCAAGGCCGAACAGTCGCTGCCCGTGTTCATTCACAGCCACGACACTGCCGGCCTGGCCGCGATGTGCCAACTCAAGGCCATCGAAAACGGTGCTGAGCACATTGATACCGCCATCTCCAGCTTCGCCTGGGGCACCAGCCACCCGGGTACCGAGTCGATGGTTGCCGCCCTTAAAGGCAGCGAGTTCGACACCGGCCTGAACCTGGAACTGCTGCAAGAGATCGGCCTGTACTTCTACGCCGTGCGCAAGAAGTACCACCAGTTCGAAAGCGAGTTCACCGCGGTCGATACCCGCGTGCAAGTCAACCAGGTACCGGGCGGGATGATTTCCAACCTGGCCAACCAGTTGAAAGAGCAGGGCGCCCTGAACCGCATGAGCGAAGTGCTGGCGGAAATCCCGCGGGTGCGCCATGACCTCGGCTACCCGCCGCTGGTGACCCCGACTTCGCAGATCGTTGGCACCCAGGCGTTCTTCAACGTGCTGGCCGGCGAGCGCTACAAGACCATCACCAACGAGGTGAAGCTGTACCTGCAAGGCGGTTACGGCAAGGCGCCGGGTGCCGTCGACGAGAACCTGCGTCGCCAGGCAATCGGCAGCGAGGAAGTGATCGACGTTCGTCCGGCCGACCTGTTGAAGCCGGAAATGACCAAGCTGCGTGGCGAAATCGGCGCGCTGGCCAAGTCCGAAGAAGACGTGCTGACCTACGCCATGTTCCCGGACATCGGGCGCAAGTTCCTCGAAGAGCGCGAAGCCGGCACCCTGACTCCGGAAGTGCTGCTGCCGATTCCAGAAGCAGGCGGCGTGACCTCGGCGGGTGGCGAAGGCGTGCCGACCGAATTCGTCATCGATGTGCACGGCGAAACCTACCGCGTCGATATCACCGGGGTGGGCGTCAAGGCCGAAGGCAAGCGTCACTTCTACCTGTCCATCGACGGCATGCCGGAAGAAGTGGTGTTCGAACCGCTCAACGAATTTGTCGGCGGTGGCAGCAGCAAGCGCAAGCAAGCCACGGCCCCGGGCCACGTCAGCACCACCATGCCGGGCAACATCGTCGATGTGCTGGTCAAGGAAGGCGACACTGTGAAAGCCGGCCAGGCCGTGCTGATCACCGAAGCGATGAAGATGGAAACCGAAGTGCAATCGGCCATCGCCGGCAAGGTCACCGCCATTCACGTGGCCAAGGGCGACCGGGTCAACCCGGGCGAAATCCTGATCGAGATCGAAGGCTGATTTAACGCCTTCATCTGCAACGTTTTACCTCGGGGGAGCACATGCTCCCCTTTTTTTTGCATTTAAATGCACTTGGATTTTGTAATCTATCGTTTGATCTGCACTTTAATGCGTTCTTTGATAGATGATCCGAGCATATCTGCACTATATTGCAATCAATGAGCGAATCTACGCTTTCTGTATGCATTAAATTGCAGGTCCATCATGTACAACCTGACCCTTCAGATCCACACAGCCGGACATTGGCGAGACGCCATGACCCTGGTTTTTGCGCAGCCGCAAAAAGGCTTCGAAGGCCCGTGCCGGTTCGCTTACAAGCGGGATTACATCGTCGATAATTTCGATTTCATGCAGTCACCTTTTGCGCAAGCCGTCAGCGCCAGGTTGCCGCTGGATTGGGACAGTGTGTCGTTGAACAAGGCACCGGCATTCTTGCATGACATTGCCCCGGCCGGTGCGGCCAAACGCTTCCTGATGGAGCGTTTGGGGCAGCAAAAGCCGGATGAGGTAAGTGCCGATTTGTTTTTATTGTGTCGCAGCACGCCAGCACCAATTGGCAATATGCGCATCAAGGAGTCGGCTGAAGTGCTGGATAACCGACCACCAATGGGGTTCCGTCGGGAGGAAGTGATTGCCCGTGATAACAGCTTCCTTGAATACGCATATGAGCAAGGCGCGGCGATAGGTGGGGCGACAGGGGCGGGTGGAGAAGCCCCCAAACTGCTGATGGCCGAAGACCATGAGGGTTTGTTGTACCCGGACGCTGTGCTGGATGACGAAAACACTGTGCGTCATTGGTTTGTGAAGTTTGCCCGGAACAAGGCACGCCACACGGATCAGGATATTCTCAGGAGCGAATTTCACTACTACCAGGCCTTGCAGGCTCTGGGGATCGAGACCATTGCGGCAGAGGGCTTAGCCTTGGAGGAGGCAAGCAAGCCCAGTTTGTGGATGCAACGTTTTGACCGAGTCGTCACCAGGCAGGGCGTCGAACGTCTGGCGGTCGAATCAATCTATTCACTGGCTGGAGTAACCATCCCAGGCAGTTACATGAGCCATCTGGACGTGCTTCAGTTACTGGTAAATCTGTGGAAACAGGCTGGCCAGGCGGAGCAGATACCGGACCTGGTCGCGGACTATTTGCGGCGCGATCTGATCAATAAAATTCTCGGCAACTCGGATAACCACGGGCGCAACACGTCGATCATCCGTGAGGCGGCTTCCGTTCGTCTGGCGCCGATCTATGACTTGGCGCCCATGGTGATGGACGAAGAGGGTGTGACGCGCACCAGCAAATGGCCGAAAGCGTTGGAAGTGGCTGGAGAGATCGATTGGCGCGGGGTATGCCAAGCGTTGTCGGGTATCACCGACCCACAGCATGCATTTGAGCGCTTGCGCCAGGATGCAGACCATCTACTGGCGCTACCGGACATTCTGAGCGCCAGCGGCTTGCCTGACGTCACCATGAACCACCCAAGTATTGCGTTGAGAAACCTTGAGCAACGTTTGAAAAACTGGGGGCTCAAATGACGCTTTCCATTGATGTCAGGGCTCAATTGATCGAGAACATTCAAGCGGGGTTGGGCGACGGCTCTCTGGAGCTGGGCGAAGCTGTACGCCGTTTGCGGATTGAGGTCACCGGCCTGCACCAGAGTCAGTTCGCCAGGATGTGTAAAATTTCGGTGCGCACGCTGGTGCATATCGAACACGGAGAAGGCAATCAAACCCTCAAGTCGTTGAATGCGGTACTGAGGCCATTTGGATTGCAGATGGGCGTGGTCAAGGTTAAGCGCACAATCAGTTGAGCATGGCAGCATGTGATCGACGGTGGCGCGAGTGAGCGGATGTGCTATCTCGCGCCTGCTGCCTTGGGCTCAACCGCGCTTGGCGTAAGCCTTGCCGTAATGTTTTTCCATGCGCGCCTGAATCAGCTCCAGGCCGATCGACATCAGCCAGTAGATGATCGCCGCGGTGCTGAGCATTTCGATGTAACGGTAGCTGGAGCGGCCGTAGGACTGTGCCAGGAACATCACTTCCCAGACCCCCATCACCGAAATCAGCGACGAATCCTTGAGCATCGAGATGAACTGGTTGGTGGTGGGCGGGATGATGGTGCGCATGGCTTGTGGCAGGGTCACGCGCCAGAAGATTACGCTCTCGCGCATGCCCAGGGCGAGCGAGGCTTCACGTTGGCCGTAGGGGACACCCAGGATGCCGGCGCGGAAGATCTCGCTCAGGTACGCGCCGTAGTTCAGCGATAGGGCAATGATGCCGGCGGCGATGGCGCCCGGGACGATGCCCAGTTGTGGCAGGCCGAGGTAGATCAGCAGGATCTGGATCAGTAGCGGTGTGCCGCGAAAGAACGACGCGTAAAAGCTGGCGATGCCGAAGGCCACGGCGCTGTTCGACAGGCGCCCGAGCGCGGTGACGAAGCCCAGCAACGATGAAGCAACAATCGAGCACAGGCACAGGAACAGGGTCAGCGCGGCCCCTTGCAGGAAACCATTGGGGGCCAGGTGCAGGCCCACCAGGTTCGGTAGCTTGTCGAGGATGATCGAGAACTTCAGGTCGAAGCTCAGGAAGAAGCTGGCGAACAACCCGAACATCGCCGCCCAGGTCAGGTACAGGCGGGTGCGAAAACCGCAGAGGCGCTTGAGCAACGACTCAGCCACCGGTTGCGGTGGCTGGGGAGGAGGGAAGGAAGTCATTGGCTGATGTCGGCGCCGATCCATTTCTGCGACAGCTGGCTCAAGGTGCCGTCCTGTTTCAGTTGGGCGAACACCTCACGCACCTTGGCGTCCCACTGGGCATCGCCTTTCTCGATGGCCACCGAGTTGGGCTCCGAATACAGCGGCTCGCCGGCGAGCTTGAAGCGTTGGTCCTGGGTCAGGCGCGGCTGGGCGGTGACCAGGTTGGTGAGGATTGCATCCAGGCGCACACCGGCCCCCAGGCCGAGGTCCTGGAAGGCCACGTTGTCGGTGTCGTAGGGGGCGATCTGCACGTTCTCGAACGGGTACTGCAACTGGGTGTCTTCGGCGCCTTCGATCACCAGGTTCTTGTTCAGGTAGCTTTCGTAGCTGGAGGCGCTGGTGAGGCCGACCTTCTTGTCGCTCAGATCCTTGGCCCCGTGAATGCGCTCATCCTTGGCGTTGACCACGATCACCGCTGGCGAGGCGTAGTACTGCACCGGGAAGTCGAACACTTCGGCGCGGGCCTTGCTCGGGGTCATGGAGCAGATGCAGATGTCGTATCGACCGCTCCAGCGCCCGGCGGCGATCACGTCCCAGGACGGAGTTTCCAGGCGTAGCTTGACCCCAAGCTTGTCGGCAACGGCCTTGGCCACGTCCACGTCGAAACCATCGAGCTGGTTCTGTTCGTTGAGGAACGAGAAGGGCGGGTAGCTCTCCATCAGCACCCCTACCAACTCCTTTTTCTGCTCGACCCGGTCCAGGGTTGCGCCGCCAAACGCTTGGGTGGAGGCAGCCAGAATCGTTAGGCCCAGGGCCAGCAGTGGTTGAAATTTCACGGTCGATCCCTGAACAAAAAAGAGGTTGTGATTAACTGAATGGTGCGTATTAAATAGTTATAAGTCTGACTCTGATAGTGAGTTATTTTCATAAGCATATGAGTGAAAAGCATATGGGCGTAGCAAGGACAGTGATTCTGGATGGCGGCATGGGCCGTGAGCTGCAACGCCGAGGAGCGCCATTCAGGCAGCCCGAGTGGTCGGCGCTGGCGCTGAGCGAAGCGCCGCAGGCGGTCGAGGCGGTGCATGCGGCTTATATCGAAAGCGGTGCCAATGTGATCACCAGCAACAGTTACGCAGTGGTGCCGTTTCATATCGGCGAAGCGCGTTTTGCGGCTGAAGGTGAGGCGCTTGCCGCCTTGGCCGGTGAGTTGGCGCGCCGGGCAGTGGACGCTTCGGGTAAACCAGTGCGTGTCGCGGGCTCCTTGCCGCCGCTGTTCGGTTCCTATCGTCCGGACCTGTTCGACGCTGCGCGAGCCAGCGAATTGCTCACGCCTTTGGTCAAGGGCCTGGCGCCCCATGTCGACCTGTGGCTGGCTGAAACCCAGAGTTCGATCGCCGAAGCGCGGGCGATTCACGCCGGGTTGCCCAAGGATGGCAAACCGTTCTGGCTGTCCTTTACCCTCAAGGACGAAGACACCGATGACGTGCCGCGCCTGCGTTCCGGCGAGCTCGTCGCCGAGGCTGCTGCGGTGGCGGCCGAGTTGGGGGTCCAGACCTTGCTGTTCAACTGCAGCCAACCGGAAGTGATCGGGGCGGCAATCGACGCCGCACGGCAAACCTTCGCCCGGTTGGCTGTGGACATTGATATCGGGGCATATGCCAACGCTTTTCCGCCGCAACCCAAAGAGGCCACGGCCAACGATGGCCTGGACCCGCTGCGCGATGACCTGGATCCGCCGGGTTATCTGCACTGGGCGGCCGACTGGCAGCAGCGTGGCGCCAGTCACCTGGGCGGCTGCTGCGGCATCGGCCCGGAGCACATCGCGGTGCTGGCGCAGAAACTGGCTTAAGCAGTTAGGGCAAAAGATCGCAGCCTGCGATCTTTTGCCCTCAAAGCACTTAGGCGCGGCACTCCACCAGGGTCTTCACCTGCCCCGAGTCCGTCTGGTTGTCATCTGCCAACCACTTCTGGAACCCCGCGCCAATCGTCGGCCATTCCGAGTCCAGGATCGAATACCACGCGGTGTCGCGGTTCTGGTCCTTGACCACCATGTGCTGGCGAAACACCCCTTCAAAGCTGAAGCCCAGGCGCTCGGCGGCGTACTTGGAGCGGGCGTTGGCGTTGTTGCACTTCCACTCCAGGCGGCGGTAGCCCAGGGCAAATGCCTCCTTGGCCAGCAGGTACACGGCCTCGGTGCTTTTCGGTGAGCGCTGCATCGGTGCGCCAAAGGTGACGTGGCCGATTTCGATGCGGCCCTGGGCCGGGACGATCGACATCAGGCTGAGCATTCCCTGTACGTCGCCGCTGGCGCGATCGATGACGGTGAAAAAATACGGGTCGCTGTGGGCGGCGTGGTTGTTCAGCCAGGCATCGAAGACGCTGCGCTCCGGGAACGGGCCGTAAGGCAGGTAGTCCCAGAGTTTCGGGTCGGCGCCGGGGCCTTGCAGGGCCTTGAACAGACCCTCGCCATGGCGCGCCGGGTCAAGTTTCTCCAGGCAGATGAAGCGCCCTTCGAGCCGTTGCGCAGAGGGCGGCGGGGCGCCTTGCCAGTCTGCAAGTGAAGTCGACATGTTGTTCTCCTTGAACCTTAAAGGGCTTTACGAAACTGGATGAAGCCAGGGCGTTCGGCGATGCGCTCGTAGAGTTGGATCGCGGTGGCATTGGTTTCGTGGGTCAGCCAGTGCACCTTGCAGCAGCCCTCGGCCTTGGCGGTACTGTAGACGAATTCGATCAGTTGACGGCCGACTCCAGTGCCGCGGGTTTGCGCTGCCACAAACAGGTCTTGCAGGTAGCAGGAGCTTTCGATGCTCCAGTTCGAGCGGTGGTAGATGAAGTTCACCATGCCTATCGCCTTGCCGTCAGCCCAGGCCAGCGCTGCATGGGTCGGCTCGCTCGGGTCGAGCATGCGCTGCCAGGTGCTGTGGCTGACGGTGTCCGGCAGCTCGGTGTTGTAGAAGCCCAGGTAGGCCTGCCACAACGGCAGCCAGGCGGCGTGGTCGTCGGCGCTGACGCGGCGAATCTCGATCTGACTCATGTTCATTCCTTTGGCATCAAGTGGGCGAGTGCCTGGTCATGCGGGTCGGGGCTGGCAGCCAGCCCTTCACGTACGCCGGCGATATCTGTGGTGCTGCGGTTCTGGCTGAGCTTGCGCTTGCCTTCCAGGCGCTGGATGGGCAGGGCGAAGCCGACGATAGCCTTGAGCATACCGTCGATGTAATCGGTGGGCGCGTCGGCGAGTTTCCACGGCTGGGCGCGGGCGCTTTCATGGCGCTCGGTCAGGGCGCCCACCAGGTGGCGCAGGCGCTCGGTATCGGTGAACACCTCGGCCGTGCCGTAGGCGTGCACGGCGATGTAGTTCCAGGTCGGCACGACCTTGCCGTGCTCGGCTTTGCTGGGATAAAACCCGGGGCTCACGTAAGCGTCGGCGCCAGCAAAGATCACCAACGCTTCGGCGCCGCCCTGGAGCTCCTGCCACTGCCGATTGGCCCGGGCAAAGTGGCCGTAGAGGGTGCCATGGGGACCTTCGTCGACCTGCAGCAGCAACGGTAAATGGCTGGCTTGCAGGCCCTGCTCGCCATGGGTGACCAGCAGTGCGAGGCGGCTGCCGAGCATTTGTTGCTGCAGTTCGGGCAAATCTTCGACGGTAAAGGCACTGGGCGTGTACATGGAAAAATTCCTTGGCGAATGCCAGCATCCTAGGCAGGCTATTGGTCTGTTGTAAGAGCCATTAACGGCTAATTTCATAGGTCCATTACCCATGACGAACGTGTCGCCTTCCTTGTCGTTCAACCCCGCAGGCATCGAGTTGGATCGACGCCAGGGCTTGAGCCGCCAGCTCTACCAGGCCTTGCGCATGCGCGTACTCGACGGTCGCCTGGCCAGCGGGACACGTTTGCCGGCGAGTCGCGACCTGGCGGCAGCGTTGGCGATTTCGCGCAACAGCGTGGTGCGCGCCTACGACCAGTTGTACGCCGAAGGTTTCATCGAGGGTCGGGTCGGCGATGGCACTTACGTCGCACAATTGCCGCAAAACGGGTTGCCGGCAAAAAAACTATCCACAAATCCATCCACAGGGTTATCAACAGGCTTACCCACAGGTTTATCCACAAAACAGGCAGAAATACCTGGAGTTTTATCCAGTAAAGTTATCCACAATGCTGCCTTGGAACGGATGCAAAAGCATCATTTGCCCTCGCCACCGAGTGGCCCGCCGAGGGCTTTTCGGGTCGGCGTGCCAGCGTTCGACCTGTTCCCGTTCGAGGTATGGGCCAAGCTGAATGCGGCTTTCTGGCGCAAGCCGGACTTGCAGCAACTGTGTTACGGCGCCCCCGAGGGTGACGCGCGCTTGCGCGGCTTGATCGCCGCCTATCTGCGCAGTTCGCGAGGTATGCAGTGCAGCGCTGAGCAAATTGTGATCACCAGTGGCGCGCAACAGGGGATTAGCCTTTGTGCACAGTTGCTGGTGGAGCCGGGCGATGGGGTAGCGGTCGAGAATCCGGGTTACCGCGCCGCGGGTCATGCGTTCGCGGTGGCGGGTGCGCGTTTGCATGGGGTGGCGGTGGATAGCGAGGGCATCGACTGCGCCGAGCTGGCCAGGGTTACCGATTGCCGTCTGGCCTACGTCACCCCATCACACCAGTACCCCACCGGTGTGGTGATGAGCCTGGCGCGGCGTCTGGAACTGCTGGCCTGGGCCGAGCGTACGCAAGGCTGGATTGTCGAGGATGATTACGATGGCGAGTACCGTTACAGCGGAGCACCGCTGGCGCCATTGGCAGCACTCGATCGCGGTGGCCGGGTGTTGTACGTCGGGACTTTCGGCAAAGTGGCATTCCCGGCACTGCGCCTGGGATACCTGGTATTGCCATTGGGGCTGGTTGAAGCCTTTTCCCGGCGGCGTGCCGTGGACGTTCGCCATTCTGAGGTCAGTACCCAGGCAGTGATGGCCGAGTTCATGGCGGCCGGGCATTTCCAGCGGCATATCCGGCGCATGCGCCGTGCGGCGCTGAGCCGGCGCAATACTCTGCTTAGCGGTTGGCCGGCGGATATCCCGGGTGTTGGCGAGTTGCCTGCGATTGCCGCCGGACTGCACATGACCGTGCCTGTCGAGAGCGTGGCGCGTGAGCGTGAACTGATCGAGTTGGCGAGCAGTGTCGACGTCGAGATCAACGGCTTGAGCAGTTATTGGCTACCGACCTGCGCCACCCCGATAGATCAACGTGCGGGGTTGGTGCTGGGATTTGCGGCAGTACCGGAGACCTCGATCAAGGCGGCGCTGGAACGATTGCGGCCAGTTTGGCGGGTTCGCTGAAGCGGGCGGATTACCCGCCCGCCCGCGGTCGTGCATCAGGGTTGGTCTGGCAGACTGAAGAACAGCGACGGATCACTGATGCGCCGCAGCACGTAGTCGATCGGCGCCAGGGACGTCAGTGCTTTGCGACGTTCGGCAGTGAACTGCTTCAACTTCTCGTCGGCGATCTTCAGGTGCGCCGCGGTGTACTGCTCCAAAGGAGCGTCAGGCGAGTTGTAGTGAAAATGCACAAGCCATAACGGCTGGTCGTTGTCAGTCATGTCGAGCACCTGGTACTCCTGAAAGTAGTCCTGGCGTTTTTTGGTCCTGATTCGGCCTTGTTGGTTACGCACGACCCTTACCTGGTTGTTGTCCAGCAGCCACTGCAAATAGGCCTGCCGGGGCGGGCGCTCCTTGAGCAGGCTGGCGCGGATACTGATGCCTTGTGTGCGTAAACGAGCGGCGGACTCATTGAGCTCTGAGCTCAGGTTAGCCACAGGGAGTCGGGTTCCTCCTGCCTTGTTGATGCGCGCCAGGGCAAGGTCGACATTGATCGCGGCTTGTTCCAGGCGCCGGGCCTGGTGATCGAACAGATCCTGCATGTCTGCGGGAATACGGTTAGGTCTGAAGGCATTCTTGCGGGTTCGATCAATAAAACCCTGCACTTCTTCACTCAAGGTCAGGGCATTGGCAATGATGTCGATATCGTCCAGTTCCGACATCGGTGCAGGACTTTTGCTGGTGGGAACCATTTCCTCGAGCAGTGGCTCGCCGGATGGCGAGGGTCTGGCGGGCACGGGATCCCGTGGTCGGCTCTTGGTGACTTTGCCAGCAGGCCGGGACGGGCCTGCAACTGCGGGTGCCGGTGCGACCGGTACGACGCTCGTCCCGCTCTCGGGCAATAGCGCATTGAGTTGTTCCTGCGCCAGTTGCCTGAACTCGCCGATCAATGTGCTGACCCGTTCAAGCCCAGTCGGCTCGACTTTGTCAGGGTATTCTTCGGGGAAGTCTTTAAGACGCTGATCGGCATCGACGTAAATATCGATCAGCCTGCTCAGGGTGTCGATGCGCTGCGCGCTGGTCGCACCGCTATCCGGCGTTCTGATCAAGGCCGTATGCCGGTGGGTGGCGGTTGCGGCCTCGATAATCACCAGGCCCACCGCTTCACGAGCGGGTTCAGCGTTCTGGGTGGCAGTGTTGCGCATGCACAACTCATGCGACATGCCGACTTCGTTGGACTTCAAATCCCACGCGGTGAACACCGGCAGCAGTTTTCGCAGGCTTTGAGAGGCGATCATGCCGGCGCTACCAACCGCTGCGATTTTTTCCAGCGCCGTTTGGGCAGTTTGCAGACGGGCGATCATTTCCTGACTCAATGCCAACGCTTGTCTGACACTCTCAACGTGTAGCTGCAATGAGGCGTCTGAGTCGATGGCAGTGTCCTGGGCCAGCATGTGGGTGAGTGTTGCATAGTCGTTGCGCTTGATTACGAGCCAAAGGGAGAGGTTCTTTTGCAGCTCGACTGTCATGCGCTGTAAATCTTGGAAATAGCCTTCACTTCCGCCGTTGATGCGCCATTGCTCCAGGTTTTTCAAGGCCTGTTCGTAGTCACCAATCAGTTTTTCCAGGTGAGTGAGGTAGCGCGCTGTCGCCTGTTCGTACGCTTGCCCGGTGGCGCCGATCATCTCTGCCTGGGCCTTTTTTAAAGCGGCATTGTTGGACGCTTCCAGGCGTTTGAAATTCTCCAGCTCGACACCCAGTTGTTTTTTCTGTTGTTCCTTGGCCTTGCGTTGTGCCTTGAGCTGGCTGCGCAGGCTGGTACCACCAGCACCTGCGCGCAACCGCAAACGTGTGTCGACGAACCACTGGCCTTGTTGGGTATGGCTCAACAGAGGTCCGGTTTTCGAGGGTGTTTGTGGATCAACGATCTGGATCTGCTCGTCGTCATTTTCGATAACGCGGTACCAGCGCTCGCCGACCTTTGCATAGGTCTTTGCATCCAGGCGATACAGGCGCGCGGTATCGCGCAGAAGGGTTTCCACGGTTGGGGCGGTGAGATCGGGGGGCGGTACGCTCAAGGCGCTCAGAAAAACCGCCAGAGCCGAGGGCGACCGGTGGGGCACTGAGCCGCTGGCTTCAAGTGAGGAGTAATGGCTGGACGCAAGTTCACCGGTCATGGGAGTGGGAACCAAGGTCACAGTGGGGGCCGCCGGTTTGACCGTCGGCGTGACGCTGGTCTCGGGTAACCTGTCGTGGTCAACCTGCGGTGCCGATGCCGTTCGGGGGTTGGTCTTGCGACGTGTGGCGGCGTGATGTGCCAGGATCATGCCCAGGTTCAGCAGCATATCGGCAACCGCGCTCCATTGCGCATAGGCATCACCACGCTGATGGGCGTCCAGCACCTGTTCGATTTCACTGATGCTTTGCCAGACCCAGACCGCAGCCCCCGCCGGACCGCTGAGAAAATTCGCGGCAACATTGAACACCGCCCAGCCGCTGTCACGCAGCAAGGCCCAACGTCGTTGTGCATTGGATAACGACTGGCGGTCGGAGAGTTCGGCCATGGCCAGGGCATGGGTCTTGAACAGGACCTTGAAGATGTCGCCGCTCAATTGCACTGACCCGAGTTCGACCGGCCCGGTCCAGTCCACGGTTGTCCAGGGCTCGGAAAGCAACTGCGCCGCCAGCCATGGACTGGGCAAGCCGACGGGGAATGTGTACTGGGCGTATTTGAACGCGATATCCGAGTCGGGCAGCCACGCCAGCACCGAATCCCTCAACTCTCCCGGTTGATGCAGGGCATACAGCAGGTTTTGCGCTGAAGGGAACTGCAGCAACGGCTGTTCGAACAATGGGCGGTAGAGCAGGCAAGGCCCGGCTGCCGGCTCGCGCGGGGCGATGATGAACATGTTGGCAACGGTGTCGCCTGTGGTTTGCCCGGACTGGATGAACGTCAGTGGGCGAGTGACCACCGGTTGCGGGCGACCGGGGGTTGGCTTGAGCCATTCGCGCACGTAAAGGCAACCCAATTCATCGATACCACCGATGCGACGGATCTTGCTCTCCAGCGCTATCAGCGGCAGCAGGGCACGCATCTGGTCGATGTAAAAATGCTGCTGCAAGGGCGCCTGCAGCGGATCGTCGATCAGCTTGTCCTTGATCAGTTTGGGGTATGCCCCACCGACGTCGACCTTGCTCGCCATTTTCGTCAGGTACGCAACGTTCAGCCAGTCAGGGAGCGGCTGTGTCGGTTTGAATCGCAGGGTGGCCTGATACGGTGCGCTGTTTTGCAAGGCGTACTCGCCGAGTGTTTCGGTGTGCACGTCGAGCGGATTGGGCAGTGTCAGTCCGCCGGATTCGAAACTGTTGGTGACGGTGATCTCGAGGCTGTCCAGCGGCAACCCGGCGGCGGGTTTCTTATCGGCAATGATTGCGTCGCGCAGGCGGTTCTGGGCGTAGGTCGTGAGGGGCAGAATCCGCACCAGTTTTTTGTCAGTCTGTTTGTACAGTTTTCCCAGCGCATTGACGGATTGGCTGTACTGATCCAGATCGGCAGCCGAAGCACCAAACAGCCAATCGGGTATTGAGTTATCGAGGCCAATGAGTGCCGTTTTTTCCTGGGCGCTGGCGTGTTCCGCCAGAGCGATTGAATCGAATTTCTGCTGCGTTTCGGCCGTGAGGCTTTCGTGGCTGATTGCGGCGATGGCATCGAGCTGGGTGGTGATCAGCGCCCAGGCCATATGATCGAAAAAATTACCCTCGGGCTCGAACAGCTGCCACTTCAGGTTGCGCCCGGTCGGTTGCGTCTCCACGCGTTCCGGTAACGAAGCCCCCAACTGTTCCAGGGAGTCGAACGTTTCATAACCATTTTCAACGGTGTACATCATCAGCAGGTCACGTTGTTTATAACGGCCAGTGATCACGCAGGCACCGGCCAGTATCAAATGTCGGATATTGCCTTGGGCGTCGACCGAGTCAATATCGATCAGGCATACCCGGATAGTCGAAAGCGCGGAGTCGTGGGCTTGACGCTTCTTTTTGTCCGGATGGAGCGATATGGCCCGGGCCACCAGGCACTGCTCGTCATCCCAATCCTTGAGGTGTTGCACCTCGAGGGTCTTGCGCAAGGCATCGGACAGTTGCAGCCAGTGCGGCGCCCGTTGCCCGGCTTCGTTCCAATACGCCAGCTGGTGTTCGCCGAAGGCCACGAAGAGCAAGGGGGCGTAGTCGTTGAGCAACCTGGCAATGGCTTCGATGCCGAGGTCCAGGTGCACCACGGGCGAGGTTGGCGGATTTAATGTCAGGAAGTGCTCGCCTTCGAGATAGTTGGCAGTGGCCGAGCTGAAAAATTGCCGGACCAGTGCCTGGGTCAGTGATTCGAACCGGGTAGGCATGGCCACGAGCGTACCGTCGACGGACTGCCATTGAGGCGTGCCGATCAGCGTTTGGTCGGGGTCGATATTGCGTTCCGGATACAGCTCTTCCAGCGCCCGGCGCAGCAGTCGGGCGGCAACCTCATCGACAGTGGGGCCCCGGCTGGTCTGATGAACGACCTGGCTTTTTTCCAGCAGGGCGTGGGTATCGGTGTTCTCAGTATGTTCAGTCATCGTCATTTTCCTTTTTGACGTCCGCGGCTTACGAAAAGAACAGCGAGTGCGCCAGTTGCGGGCTGATTTCGCTGCGATAGATGGCGATCATCTGGGCGCTGGTGGCCGCGTGTACGTCCAATGCTGCGGTCAGGAATCGCTGATCGCGCAGTTTCAGGTGGGCGGCGGTAAACGCATTGAGCGGCGCGTCCTGGCTGGAGTAGTGAAAGTGTGCGTACCACAGCGTTTGCCCACCGTGGCGCTGGCGAATTTCATACTCCTGCAAGTAATCCCGGCGCGGGCCTTTGAGCCGGCGTCGATCACCACCCGAAACTATGTCGATTTCATTCTTGGCGAGTAGCCATTCGACACGGGCGGCTGTGGGCGGTTGTTGTTTGATCATCTCGACCCGTATCCGGTAGCCCTCGGCGTTCAGTCGATCGCGTGCCTGGTTGAGTTCGGCGATTTCGCGAGCAGGCTCGCCGGTGCTGTTGGCACTGACCCAGGCCTGCTCCAGGTTCCTCGCAGCTTCGTCGAGCAGGTCGGCTTTGTGCTGGAACAGTTCTTCGATTTCCACCGGGATACGTCCTGGTTTTTTCGCGCTCGCTTCGGTTTGTCGAATGAAGCTTTCCACGCCATCAAGCAGCGTCCGGCCTTGAGTGATCTGCGCCTGGAGATCGGCTAGTGGTACGGCCGGGCGAGGCCGCCTGGGTTGTAACCGCTCAACCCAGACCCCGGGGGCTTTTTCGTGGAAGGTGGCAATCACGTCGCCGGTCATGGGCGCCTTTACGTCCAGCAATATCGGTTGTCCCGGTGCCGAGGGGCGGACCTCGCCAACGACCGTGCCCCGAAAGCGGGTCTTGATTACCCGTTTGCGCGACACTGGCGCCGGTCTTGAAGGGCCGGGCTGGGGCTCCAGCGGGAGTTGCTCGCGCAGCAACTGCGCCAGGTGAGCCTCGGTGGTCTGCTGGAATTCGCTGATGCGCATCCGTAGATGTTTGAACGGTTGCTCCAGCACCGCGTCCTTGTGGTTGAGGGCGAAGTCTTCGAACCCCTGGTCGACGGCGGCAAACTGCTCCAGCGTCCCGTTGAGGCCCTCGATACGGTCGCCTGCAACCCAGGCAGTTCCTTCCCGCATCAATTCCTGCGAGGTCTGGATCACCAGGTTGGTGGTGTCGAGCAGGCGTTCGAATGAGTGTTGAACTTCGATCAACGCAGCGCTGGTTGCCTCTTTCAGGCAGACCTCGCGGGCCAGCGAGACCTGCAGCGCCTTGAGCTCGTTAAGGCTGAACCTGGGCAATTTTGTCTGATAGGTGCTGGTGACCTCGGCAGCGCTTCGACCCAGTCGACTCAACTCCTGGAAACGCGATTGAGCGAACTCGATTTTTCCGATCATCTCCTCGGTCAGGTCAATCATTTTCCGGTAGGTTGCGCGCTCGGCAGCACTGCCAGTGGTTTCTTCAGCCTCAAGCAACACCAGGGTTTCCCTCAAAGTCTGAGAGAAGGTGGGATTACGCTGATCAAGCCATGTCTGGTTAAAAAACAGCTGGGTGCCGAGCATCTCGACCATGGCAGTTCGGTAGTTGGGCACTGCGTCGAGCAGGTTCAGCGATTTCAGCTGTTCGATAGGGGGGGTGTACTCCTGGGTGCGACGCTCGAGCTTCTCGAGAAACTGCGTTTTCGCCGCTAGCAGGGCGTCACCGCTGAGCGATGTCATCGCTTTGTGCGCATCCGTCAGCTCGACACGTGCCAGTTCGCGTTCGTTATCAAATTCGCCGAGTTGTTTTTTGAGCTCGGTGACGCGCGCTCGGTTTTGCTGTTTCAGTGCCTTGCGCCGACTCGACAAACCGCCGCCACGCAGGCGCAAGCGGATGTCGATGAACCACTCGCCACGCGCATTGTGGATCAACGCAGGACCGCTGCGCACCGGGTTCTGTCGAGAGTCGATTATCGATACCTCACCCTGGCCCTCGATGGCCACTTCGAACCAGCGTTCACTCACAAGTGCGTAGTACGTGTTCTCGTGATGGTAGAGGCCGCGAAGCGCAGCGTTGTCACCGCTGGACAGGGTGAGTTGCGCGGGGCGGGTGATTGCGAAGCGATCCAGGGTACTGGCCAGATTCAGGACGGTGTCGGTCGTAACCGATGTGCGGTGTTGTGCAGGATGTTCGCCGATCACATCAGGCTGTTGAACAATGGCCTTAGGGGTGACTGCGGGTTTTTCCGGGCTCTCGGTTACTTCGGTTATCGGCACCTTTTCCTCGACTCTGCGGGCCGTCGGTTTGCGTGTGCTGGCGTGGTGGGCAAGGACCATGGCCAGGGTCAGCAACAGGTCGGTCATGGCGGTTTTTTGTTGTGCGCGGTCGCCTGTATCAGCGGCGTCCAGGGTTTGTTCGACGTCATCCAGCACCTGCCAGATCCAGGCGGCCGTCCCGACAGTGCGGCCAAGAAAGGGCAGTGCCGCGTTAAGGATCAACCAGGCTGCATGTTTGAAGGTGCCCCAGCGATTTTGCGCATTGGATACCGATTGTCGCTGCGCCAGCTCGACCAGCGCGTTGACGTTGGCCTTGTACAGTGTGGCCAGGGAATCGCTGGCGAGGACCTCAGAACCCAGGGTAAGCGTACCGCCCATCTGCAAGGGGGTCAGAGGATCGGCCAGGAGTTGTGAAAGGGTCCAGACCGAAGGCCGGTCACCGGTGAATACGTAGTTGCGGTAATCGGCGCGCGCCCCGTCCGGCAGCCAGGCGAGCACCGATTGGCGCAATGTCGGGGAATGCTTGATGGCATAAATCAGGTTGGCTGGCGTCGGGTGTTGGCTCAGGGGCCGATCGAGCATGGGGCGGTACAGCAGGCATGGGCCCTTATCCATCTGCCGAGGACCGATCACGAACATGTTGGCCACTTTGTCGGTCGAGTTGCCAATGCGCCAACCGGGTTTGAAAGCCAGTGGGCGAATGACGATCTCCTGGCCATCGACCCAGCGATTGGCGTCTAGTACCTGGACCACGGCGGCGACGTAGCGGTAACCCAACTCGTCGATACCAGCCTGCGCGCGAATTTTTTGCTGCAAGGCCAGCAGTGGCAGTTCGACGCGAAGGTGACTGGTGAACAGGTTCTGTCGCCGCAAGCTGTCCAGCGGATCGTCAAGCAACTTGCTTTTGATCAGTGCCGGGTAGGTCTTGCCGATGTCGACGCTGACGATCAGTGCCTCCAGGTAACTCACCGTCATCCAGGTGGGTAGTGCTGTGGCGCTGGTGCTACGCACGGATTTGTTGCCCAGCGGCAGGGCAATCAGGTTTTGCAGCGCCAGGTCGACCAGGCTCAGGGTGGTGCGCTCAGGCTCTACCAGCGGGATAAAGCTGCCCCAGACCACCACGCTGTCGACCACGATTTCGATATCAGCCAGGTTCAGTCGCGCGGCATCGGCATGCTCTTTGATCATGGCCTCGCGCAACTGATCCAGGGCGTACTGACGAATCGGCTTGATCCCATCCTGAAATGACTGCCCGAGGTCTTGTTCCTGAATGGTTGCCAGGTCCATCAGGTGACGGCTGTAAGCGGTGAGATCGCTGGAAGAAGCGTTGGCCATCCAGTCCGGCAGCGCTTGCTCGACTCGGTTGAATCGCGAAGGTGCCTGTTTGTCCGTCGGGTCGAGTTCGTTTTGCGTACGGCTGATGTGGGGCGCCAGGTCAGGGTTGTGGGTTGCGGTATCGTTCGCCAACTCGCCAATCGAGTCGGCTTGCAGGGCAATCAGGTTGCACGCCAGATGGTCGAAGTAATTGCCCTCGGGCTCAATCAGTCGCCACTGCAAGGTATTGTCCGCTGTCGACTCATCGGCGTATGCCTGCAAGGACTCGCCTAGCGCCTGCAAGGATTCGTATGTCTTGAAGCCACTGGTGATGGAGTGACTGAGGATTAACGTGCGCGTGCCCACCGTCCCAATGAGTACAGCCATGTCGAGGATGTTGAGGTGGTTCGAGAGACCCTTGTCCAGGTAATCCAGGTCGACCAGACATGCACGCGACCGATAGCGGTCGTGAAGCGTGCGAGCGCTTTTTTGCGGGTAGGTGAACAGGTTGCGGGCCATCGCACAGAGGTCATTGCTCCAGTTCGGGTTGGTATCGATGTTCCAGAGCTCGTGCAGGGATTTGGATAATTCTTGCCAACGCGGGGCCGAGGCGCGGGTGAACTGGTTCCAGTAATCGACCTGCTGTTCTTGAAACGCGACAAACAGCAACGGCACCAGCTCGTTTAGCAACTGCCCGATGGCGTCAATACTGACGGGCAACTGAGCCGGCGTCCGCTCCTGGGGTTGCAAGGTGAGGTAGTGCTCGCCATCGAGGTAGACCACCGGCGAACCGGCGACGCCATGGCGTACCAGGGCATCGGTCAGCGATTCGAAATGTCGCGGCCCAGGAGCGACGGCTTGGTTGTGCAAGGTCCAGGTCGGCGTTACCACCATCGCCAGCCGTGGGTCGATAGACAGTTGCGGGTACAGGGTTTTCAAGGCGGGTTGCAGGGCATGGGTGGCGACTTCCCTGATCGAGGGGCCGGCCACCAATTGGGTGAGCAGGGCATCTTGATCGGGTGGTAGGCCTGGTACAGCAGAGGGGCTGGAAGACTCAGTCATGGTCACGTCCTTGCGGGGGGCAGAAGGCACCGTGGGATGTTGGGTGCGCAATCCGTTGCAAAGTAGTGATGGGTAGGGAGGCATTGGCGGTAAAAAAATATTGTGGGCAAAAAAAACCTGCGCTAGCGCAGGTCTGGTAACGGTGGAGCGAGGCGGCTATCAGATGCCCGACTCTTCAAGCGCTTTCAAAACCTTCTAGAACGTTCACCGCGTTGATGCCGATTTCTTCGACCGCGTAACCGCCCTCCATGACGAACAGGGTCGGTACGCCGAGCCTGGCGATGCGTTTGCCCATGGCCAGGTAGTCCGGGCTGTCGAGCTTGAATTGCGAGATCGGGTCGTCCTTGAAGGTGTCGACACCCAGGGATACGACGACGATGTCGGCGCCGTAGCTTTGGATCTCTTTGCACGCCTGTTCCAGCGCTGCGCTCCAGGTGTCCCAGCCGCTGCCGGCCGCTAATGGATAGTTGAAGTTGAAACCTTCGCCCGCACCTTCACCCAGTTCATCTTCGTAGCCAAGAAAGAATGGAAACTCGGCTTCTGGATGGCCGTGGATCGAGGTGAACAGCACGTCGTTGCGTTGGTAGAAAATCGCTTGGGTGCCATTGCCGTGGTGGTAGTCGACGTCGAGGATCGCGACCTTTTGGTGGCCCTGGTCGAGGAACGCCTGGGCGGCGATGGCGGCGTTGTTGAGGTAGCAGTAACCGCCCATCAAGTCGCCAGCGGCGTGGTGTCCCGGTGGCCGGCACAGGGCGAAGGCACTATGAGCCCCGGCCTGGATCGCCGCCTGCGCGGTCAGGGCAACCTGTGCAGCGCTGTAGGCCGCTTGCCAGGTGCCGGCGGTGATCGGTGCGCCGCCGTCGAAGCTGTAGTAGCCGAGCTGGCCGTGCAGGCTGGTGGGCTTGATCGCGCGCAGGGTGCGGGCGGGCCAGGTGTAGGGCAGCAAATCGCCGTCGGTGTTGAACTCGGTCCAGCGCGCCCAGGCGCCTTTGAAGAAGTCCAGGTAGTCGCGGCTGTGGATGCGCGCGATCGGCTCAAGACCGAAGTCCTTGGGCGTCTCGACCGGCCCCAGGTTCTGCTGTTGCACCCGTGCCAGCACATGGTCGGCGCGTGACGGCATCTCAAAGCATGGCTTGAGTTGCCCGTCGATCAGTTCGCAACGGCCGTGGTGCAGGTGGTGATCGTCCGAGTAGATGGTCAGCATGTTGTTGTTCTCCGCAGGGCTGATTCGGTTGAACACAGTCTTGCGGCACGCAGGGTTTCAGAGAACGGCAGGAAAGGCCAAAAGGGGATCGATACGGCCAAAAAAGATGACCGAAATTCGCCCCTTGATCCCTCAAGGCCTGAACTGGCTCGGCGCGACACCGCTCCAGCGCACGAACGCATGGCGAAAGCTGGCGGTTTCGCTGAAGCCCAATGCCTCGGCGATCCGGTAGATCGGTAGCTGGTCTTCGCAGAGCATTTGCTTGGCCTGCTCGAAGCGCAATTCGTCGAGCAATTCCTGATAGCTGCAGCCCAGGTCCTTGAGGTGGCGGCGCAGGGTGCGCGCCGAGCAATTCATCTGCCCGGCCAGGCCTTCGAGCCCTGGCGCGGCGTTCAATTGCGAGCTGAGCAATTGCCGGATGCGCCCCAGCCATGCCTGGCGTCCCGTGAATTCCAGGTTCTGCTTGCGGCAGCGTTCGGCCATGGCCTGGTGGGTGATGACATCGGCCAGCGGCAGCACTTGCTGCAACCAGTGCCTGTCGAAGGCAAACGCAGTGTCGCGTGCGCCAAAATGCAGAGGGCAGTTGAAGTGTTCGGCATAGCTCGCCTCATAGTCCGGTGCTGCATGCTCGAAGCGGACCCCGCGCAACGGCAGCGAATGGCCCAGCAGATCATCACAGATGACTTTCAGCGAGACCAGGCAGAACTCGGCATTGAACACCGCCATCGTCGGGCTTTCGCGGTAATCGGCCGCGACGAACCAGACGCGCTCGCCATCGTCCTCCAGGCTCAGCTCGAAGAGTGTTCCCAGAAGCGCCGGGTAGCGTATCGCCAGGCGCAATGCGTCACCTAAGGTGGCACTGGTGAGCAGGGCGTAACCGAGGATGCCGTAGCAGGAAACGTGCATTCGCCGGCCCAGTTCCAGGCCGATGTCACGCTTGAGCGCGACGGCATTGGCGCAGACCTGCATCTCCTGGTTGGTGGTGATGCGCGTGTCGGCCCGGTTCAGGTCCGCGGCACTGATACCGCTGCCGGCCAACAAGGCATCGCTGGAAAGTCCCTCGGCCTTGAAGGTGTTGAGCACCAGCGAGACGGCGTTGAGCGTGGTGAGGTGGGAGTGCAGCATGGGCAATTCCAGCGATGGGGTACTGGAATAGGCAGCAAGTTATGTGCCTGGCGATGAACGTAGGAGACGCTGTCTTGCCAGTGAAAGCGCGGTGTCAGGCAACAACGCTATCGCTGGCAGGACAGTTCTGGGGTGGGCGGTGTGTCAGCTGAGTTCGCCACACAGGTCGAATTCGACCAGCCGCCGGACTTCAGCGGTTTGTAGCCCGGCTCCCAGCAGCGCATGCAGCTTGCCGAATGCCGCCTCGCGGGTCATGCCACCACCCGAGAGTACGCCGGCGTCGCGCAAGCGGCTGCCGGCTTCGTACACATCCAGCTCGACACCCCCTTCATGGCACTGCGTGACCGCAACGACCACTACGCCTTTATCGCGCGCCCGTTCCAGGCTGGCAAGAAACCCTGGGTTATCGCTGGGCCCCGTGCCGCTGCCATAGCATTCGAGCACCAGGCCCTGGATGCCGCTGTTGAGCAAGCCATCGAGGATCTCGGCACCGATGCCGGGAAACAGTGGGAGTACCGCGACGTTAGCCAGTTGTCTGGGCTGTTTATAGCCAAGCGCCGTCGGTATGCCGGCAGCCTTTTCGGCGCCACCCTGGCGCTCCAGGCGCTTGAACGGGTGCCGGCCGAAGCTGCGCACTTTCGCGCAGCGGGTCGGGTCCAGTAGTTCGCCGTGGAAGTACAGGTGCACGCCCGGTGCCAGCCCCTGGCCGAGGGCGACCAGGGCACCGCTGAGGTTTTCCCAGGCATCGCTGTCGGTCACGCCGGCCGGCAGCATGGAGCCGGTGAACACCACGCGGGCGTGCAGGCCCAGCAGTTGGAAACTCATGGCCGCTGCGCTGTAGGCCAGGGTGTCGGTACCGTGCAGGATCAGCACGCTGTCACAGCCGTCGATCTCGACCGCCTCGACTACGGCCTCGCGCAGGCGCTGCCAGTAGGCCGGGGTCATGTTGGCGCTGTCGATCAGCGGCGCCATTTCGCGAAACCGCCACTGCGCCAGCACCAGCTCGGGCTGGCTGTGCAGGTAGTCGCGCATCCGTGTTTCAAAGCCGGACGCCGGCGCCAGGCCGTGGGCACTGGCTTGCATGCCAATGGTGCCACCGGTGTAGAGCACCATGACGTGTTGGGCGGCGGGATAGGTAGATGAGTTCATGGTCATTCTCCGAGAACGATGACGGCGTACGACCGAGCATGACCCCGGTCGTACCTTGTGTCACGTCGGGCGCAGGGGATGCGCCCGGTTTTTTACCGATCAGCGTTGCGCTGCGGTCTCGCCTTGCAGTTGTGCCTGGGGCTGGGCCTGGGGCGCTGCGGGCGGGTTGGCTGGCCAGGCCTTGAGGTCCAGGTCCAGGTCGGGGAACTTGCTGGAGTCGAACACCGGGGTCTTGATGCCGGCGGCACGCTGGTCATCGTAGTCGCGCAGGATGCGCATACCGACCTTGAACAGCAGGAACAGCGCGATCAGGTTGACGAACGCGAGCATGGTCATGGTGATGTCGGCGAACGCGAACACCGTGCTGAGGTTCTCGATGGCGCCCCAGAAGATCAGCACCAGCACCAGGGCGCGATAGCCGATCAGCGCCTTGCGGTTCTCGCCGATCAAGTAGCGCAGGTTGCTCTCGCCCAGGTAGTAGTTGTAGAGGATCGAGGTGAACACGAACAACGCCAGTGCCACGGAGATGAACATCCGGCCCCACTCGCCGACGACTGCGGCCAGGGAGTTCTGGGTCAGGGCGATGCCGTCACCTTCGAAGCCCGGGGTGTAGAAACCCGACAGCAGGATCAGCAACGCGGTGCAGGTGCAGATGATGAAGGTGTCGAGGAATACGCTGAACGCCTGGACCACGCCTTGCGCGACCGGGTGCTCGACCGATGCCACGGCAGCGACGTTGGGCGCACTGCCCAGGCCGGCTTCGTTGGCAAACACCCCGCGTTTCACCCCCATGATGATGGCGCTGCCCACCAGGCCACCGAAGGCCTGGTCCAGGCCGAAGGCGCTCTTGACGATGGTCATCAGCATGCCCGGCACCTGGTCGAACTGCAGCACGATCACGTAGATGGTCACCGCGATGTAGACCAGGGTCTTGACCGGCACCAGCAGGTCGGCGATGGCCGCGATGCGCTTGATCCCGCCGACGAACACCAGGCCCAGCAGTACCGCCAGGCCGAGACCGGTGTAGGTGGTGTCGAGGCCGAAGGCGTTGTTCAGCGAGTGGGTCACGGCGTGGGCTTGCAGGCCGTTGAAGGCGAAGCCGAAGGTGATCAGCAGCAGGAACGCCATGATCATCCCCAGCCAGCGTTTCTGCAGGCCGTGCTGGATGTAATAGGACGGACCGCCGCGGTACTGCCCCTCAGAGTCGCAGCGCTTGTAGAGTTGGCCCAGGGAACATTCGAAGAAGCTGCTGGACATGCCGACCAGCGCGGTCACCCACATCCAGAACACTGCGCCTGGGCCGCCGAGGGTCACGGCAATGCCGACGCCAGCAATGTTGCCCGCACCGACACGGCCGGCGAGGCTGAGCATCAGGGCCTGGAACGAGCTGAGTTGGCCAGCGCTGCTTTTGAGGCTGTCGCGGAACACCGCGAACATGTGGAAGAAGTGCCGCAATTGAACGAAACGCGAGCGGATCGTGAAGTAACCACCGAGCCCGACAATGAGCACGATCAGTACTTTCCCTGAGAGGAAGTCGTTAATGACTTCGAGCATGGAGTATTCCTCGCTGTTTTTTGTGTTGGCAAATGCTGACCAGGCAGACACATTCCGTTACACCCGTTTGTGCACAACACTACAGGCCAAGCGGTATTTGTCCCGGCTTCATATCGCGGGTTTGTTATTAGTTCGGGTTTCGCACGGGTTGGATCTCGCTACCGACGACCGCTCCTGCGAAGAGGGGCGGCACTATACCTATCCATGGAGCACACGTCTGCAACAGCTGATTAAAGGATTCAGCTATAGCCCCCGTACCGAGGGTTTTGCAGGTAAAAAAAAGGGCTTGGAGAATGATCTCCAAGCCCTCAAAAGGTGAGAGGTGTCTAGTCCCTCGACCTGGTGAGCGGTGCTACAGCATCAGGCCTTCAGAGGCACCAGACGCGGGGCAATCATGTTTTCCGGGCGCAGGATGTCGGCGAGCATTTCTTCGTCGAGCAAGCCTTCTTCGCGCACCAGTTCCAGTACGCCGCGGCCGCTTTCCAGAGCGATGCGGGCGATACGGGTGGCGTTTTCATAGCCGATGTACGGGTTCAGCGCGGTGACCAGGCCGATCGAGTGCTCGACCAGTTCGCGGCAGCGGGCTTCGTTGGCGGTGATGCCGACGATGCAGTGCTCGCGCAGCATGTCCATGGCGCGTTGCAGCAGGCGGATCGAGTCGAAGATCTTGAAGGCGATCAGCGGCTCCATCACGTTCAGTTGCAGCTGGCCGCCTTCGGCCGCGATGGTCAGGGCCAGGTCGTTGCCGATGATCTGGAACGCTACCTGGTTGACGGCTTCCGGAATAACCGGGTTGACCTTGCCTGGCATGATCGAGCTGCCTGGCTGACGCGCTGGCAGGTTGATTTCGTTGATGCCGGTGCGTGGGCCGCTGGACAGCAGGCGCAGGTCGTTGCAGATCTTCGACAGCTTGACCGCGGTGCGCTTGAGCATGCCGGAGAACAGCACGAAGGCACCCATGTCGGAGGTCGCTTCGATCAGGTCGGCAGCCGGGACCAGCGGTTGACCGCTGATCAAGGCCAGGCGCTCAACGGCCAGGTGCTGGTAACGCGGGTCGGCGTTGATGCCGGTACCGATCGCGGTGCCGCCCAGGTTGACTTCGGTCAGCAGCTCCGGAGCCAGAGTCTTCAGGCGTGCCAGGTCTTCACCCAGGGTGGTGGCGAAGGCACGGAATTCCTGGCCAAGGGTCATCGGCACGGCGTCTTGCAGCTGGGTACGACCCATCTTCAGGACGTGGCCGAATTCTTCACCTTTGGCGGCGAACGACTGGATCAGGCTGTCGAGGCTGGCGAGCAGGGCGTCGTGACCCAACAGCAGACCCAGGCGGATGGCCGTTGGGTAAGCGTCGTTGGTCGACTGCGCCATGTTCACGTCGTTGTTAGGGTGCAGGTACTGGTATTCGCCTTTCTGGTGGCCCATGGCCTCCAGCGCGATGTTGGCGATCACTTCGTTGGCATTCATGTTGGTCGAAGTGCCAGCGCCGCCTTGAATCATGTCCACCACGAACTCTTCGTGGAAGTCGCCGCGGATCAGGCGAGCACAGGCTTCGCTGATGGCAGCGTGCTTGGCTTCGCTGAGGTGACCCAGCTCGCGGTTGGCGTCAGCAGCGGCCTGCTTGACCATTGCCAGACCCACAACCAGCTTCGGGTAATGCGAAATCGGAACGCCGGAGAGACGGAAGTTGTTCACCGCTCGCAGGGTCTGGATGCCGTAATACGCTTGAGCCGGTACTTCGAGTACGCCAAGCAGGTCTTTTTCGGTGCGGAAAGATGCAGCGGAGGACATGATAGAAATCATCTCGATATGGACCCGGTCTGTGCCGGAACGCTGTGAATGCTAGGCTTGTAGAGAATTTTGGGCCAATGCTGTTAAACACTGGCCTATGCGTATTCGGCATAATGCCGATGTGACGCCGCCCGAGCGGCGAGCGTGTGACCTAAAATGGTGCGTGTCCGGGAGGACCTGATGAATCTGGAAAGCAAATGGCTGGAGGACTTTAGTGCCCTGGCTGCCACCCGCAGCTTCTCCCAGGCGGCTGAGCGACGTTTCGTCACCCAGCCGGCGTTCAGCCGGCGAATCCGCAGCCTGGAGGCCGCACTGGGCCTGCAACTGGTCAATCGCTCGCGCACGCCGATCGAGCTGACGGCGGCCGGCCAGTTGTTCCTGGTAACCGCACGCACCGTGGTCGAACAACTGGGCGAAGTGCTGCGGCATTTGCACCACCTTGAAGGCGGCCAGGGCGAGGTCATGCAGGTGGCGGCCGCGCACTCCCTGGCCCTGGGGTTCTTCCCGCGCTGGATCGCACAATTGCGCAACGAAGGCCTGAACATCGCCACGCGCCTGGTGGCGACCAACGTCGGCGATGCGGTGCATGCGCTGCGCGAGGGCGGTTGTGACCTGATGCTGGCGTTCTACGACCCGGATGCCGCCATGCAAATGGACCCGGAGATCTTTCCTTCGCTGCACCTGGGCCACACCGAAATGCTGCCGGTGTGCGCGGCCGATGCCGATGGAAAACCGCTGTTCGATCTGGAAGGCGAGGGCAGTGTGCCGTTGCTGGCCTACAGCGCCGGTGCGTTTCTCGGCCGTTCGGTGAATATGCTGCTGCGCCAAAGGGCACTGCGTTTCACCACGATCTACGAAACCGCCATGGCCGACAGCCTGAAAAGCATGGCCCTGGAGGGGCTGGGCATCGCCTGGGTGCCGCAGCTGAGCGTGCGTGCCGAGCTGACGCGTGGCGAATTGGTAGTGTGTGGTGGACCGCAATGGCATGTGCCGCTGGAGATCCGTTTGTATCGCTGTGCGCTGGTGCGCAAAGCGAATGTCCGTTTGTTGTGGCGCAAGCTCGAGAGCGGCGTAGCGGGTGCTACTGTTTGAGCGCCAAGAACTCATGGCCACCTCTGTGGCCATGAGTTGCAGCAGCTGTTAATTCAGCGAATGCGTGTTAATAGCGCAAACACGCCATGTGCGGATATCAGGTCGCACGATAGCGAATCGAACTTACGCAAAAGTACTAAGGTATTGGCGAATGTTTTCCCTGTTCTTATCACTGTATCGATAAGCGTTTCCACGTGCGTTGGAGAAGTCGTCCGAGAGCATGATCGTGTCGTGCCACCAGCCGTTATAGATGACTTCGCTGTCTTCATGTGTCGCGCCCAACATGTGGCCTATTTCATGTGCTGGAATTTGTTTGGAGGTGATCGCCGCAATTGCGCAATGACCTTTGACAAGGCCGTATCCGCCTATCCCTCCGAGGAGCCCCCCTGCCTTTGTGTAGATATTGTTTCGGGTCAACAAGAGGACTTTCGTCAGGCCCGGTTCATGTTCTTCGTATTTTAATATCTTTGTAAACCAGTCCTGTATCAGGTTTATCCACCCTTGCAGCGCAGCTGAACCATCTTCGTTTCTGTAGTTGTATCCTGACAACTGCGGAACTTCATGATGAGCGTGCATTACAATTCTGACGTCCCGTTCCGAGATTGATTCAAGTTCTGTTTTCAGCCAGGAAAAGTAATCGGTATATAAATCGTTTTTTGAATATTCCTGAAGATCATTGTGAAGAACAACTATTATGCTAATTGATTTTTTCATATTTGTACTCCCTGTTCAATTATGATTTTTTCCCGTTTTATATTTACTTTGTCTGGCCACGTGCGCAATTTTTTTGTGGGTTTAATTGTTTCGAGTAAGCGTTTTAATAAACTAGCGATCTCGAGATCCGAACACATTCAGGCAGTCAATTGACTGACTTGATAGTCAAGAAATACCTATTTTTCGAGCGCGTGACAGATGGTCGCCACAGGGGCTGTTTATCCGCTTCTTTGAGGTATACTGCGCGGCCTTCGGCCGGTTACGACTGGCCATAATTCGTACAAACAAGCCACGCATCCTGCGTGGCTTGTTGTTTTTTGATGCGCCTGCGGGCGCCCAGAGAGAAGAGGCGCGACGATGAGTGCACTGGTTGGCGTGATCATGGGCTCCAAGTCCGATTGGTCCACCCTTAGCCACACCGCCGATATGCTGGAAAAGCTCGGCATCCCTTACGAGGTGAAAGTGGTCTCTGCCCACCGCACCCCGGACCTGCTGTTCCAGTACGCCGAGGAGGCTGAGTCGCGTGGCATCGAGGTGATTATCGCCGGTGCTGGCGGCGCGGCCCACTTGCCTGGCATGTGTGCGGCCAAGACCCACCTGCCGGTCCTGGGCGTGCCGGTGCAGTCGTCGATGCTCTCGGGCGTTGATTCGCTGCTCTCTATAGTGCAGATGCCTGCGGGCATTCCGGTCGCCACCCTGGCCATCGGCAAAGCGGGCGCGATCAACGCAGCCCTGCTGTCGGCGAGTATCCTTGGCGCCAAGCACCCGCAGTTCCACGCGGTGCTCAAAACCTTCCGTGCTGAGCAGACAGACAGCGTCCTGGAAAATCCAGACCCACGCATCGCCTGAGGTTGTTGACGATGAAGATCGGTGTAATCGGTGGCGGCCAGTTGGGTCGCATGCTGGCCCTGGCGGGAACTCCGCTGGGCATGAACTTCGCTTTCCTGGATCCGGCGCCGGATGCTTGTGCCGCCGCGCTGGGTGAGCATCTGCGGGCCGATTACGGCGATCAGGATCACTTGCGTCAACTGGCCGACGAAGTCGACCTGGTGACCTTCGAGTTCGAAAGCGTCCCGGCTGAAACCGTGGCCTTCCTGTCGCAGTTCGTCCCGGTTTACCCGAGCGCCGAAGCGCTGCGCATTGCTCGCGACCGCTGGTTCGAAAAAAGCATGTTCAAGGACCTGGGGATTCCCACCCCGGCGTTCGCTGACATCCAGTCGCAAGCTGACCTGGACGCCGCTGTGGCTGCCATCGGCCTGCCCGCCGTGCTGAAAACCCGCACCCTGGGTTATGACGGCAAGGGCCAGAAAGTCCTGCGCACCGCGCAAGATGTGGAGGGTACCTTCGCCGAGCTGGGCAGCGTGGCCTGCCTGCTGGAAGGCTTCGTGCCGTTCACCGGCGAAGTCTCGCTGATTGCCGTGCGTGCCCGTGATGGGGAGACGAAATTCTACCCACTGGTGCACAACACTCACGACAGCGGCATCCTCAAGTTGTCCGTGGCCAGCACCGAGCACCCGCTGCAAGCCCTGGCCGAGGACTACTCGAGCCGTGTGCTCAAGCAACTGGACTATGTCGGCGTGATGGCGTTCGAGTTCTTTGAAGTCGACGGTGGCCTCAAGGCCAACGAAATCGCTCCGCGGGTCCACAACTCCGGGCACTGGACCACCGAAGGCGCCGAGTGCAGTCAGTTCGAAAACCACCTGCGCGCCGTTGCCGGCCTGCCGCTGGGCTCGACGGCGAAAGTCGGCGAAAGCGCCATGCTCAACTTCATTGGCGTGGTTCCGCCGGTGGATAAGGTCATCGCCATCGACGATTGCCATCTGCACCACTACGGGAAGGCGTTCAAGGTCGGGCGCAAGGTCGGCCACGCCAACCTGCGCTGCGCCGACAAGGTCACGCTCGAGCAGCAGATCCTCAAGGTCCAGGCGCTGATCGCCGAGCAATAAACCCATGGCACGCTGGGAACCTTCGGTGCCCAGTGTTCTCTGATGGCAGGATGCCAAAGTCTGTCTAGGCTTTGGCATAGCTATTTCACTCAGAGGGAAGCGCCATGGGAATTATCGGAACCATCTTCATCGGATTGATCGTGGGCCTGCTGGCTCGTTTCCTGAAACCGGGTGATGACAGCATGGGCTGGATCATGACCATCCTGCTCGGTATCGCCGGCTCACTGGCCGCGACCTACGGCGGCCAGGCACTGGGCATCTACCAGGCCGGTCAAGGCGCGGGCTTCCTCGGTGCCCTGGTCGGCGCGGTGGTGCTGCTGGTGATCTACGGTCTGGTCAAAAAGAACTGATTCAAGCGATCAAGCCCGCTGCGCAGTTCACGCGCAGCGGGCTAGAATGCCCGGCGACCTGACTTCCCTTCTTTGCCGAGCACCTTCATGCGCCGTCTTCTGCTGACTCTTGTATTGCTGGGCACTGGCCTGGCCCATGCTGGCGACCTGCCGGAAACCGACTGGCTCGAACTGATGCCCAAGTCGGATCAGAAGGCGCTGGAAGCCATGCCGGAAATCGACCACAACTCTCCGGAAGCCAATGGCACCTTTACCGACAAGGGTGGCTTGAAGCAGAGCAAGGGCTTGCCGGCGGTGATGTATTCGACCAAGACCGTGGCCGCGATGAACCACAAGCAGGTGCGCATCGGCGGTTACCCGGTGCCGCTGGAAACCGACGGCAAGGGCCGCAGCACGCTGTTCTTCCTGGTGCCGTACCCGGGCGCCTGCATTCATGTGCCACCACCACCGCCCAATCAACTGGTGCTGGTGCGCTATCCCAAGGGCTTGAAGCTGGACGACATCTACACGCCCTTGTGGGTCAGCGGCACGTTGAAGATCGAGACGGTCAACAACGACCTGGCCGATGCCGCCTACGCCCTCGATGCCGCCCAGGTGCGGGTGGTACAAGAATCCGATTTGTAGGGCTGCCGCAGGCTCTAAACCGCCAAACTCGCGATGCTCACACCCAGCGTATGACTCTCCCCGGGCGCCAACGTGACCACATCACCCAGTACATTGGCCGTCTCGATGCACAGCATGCGCTGCCAGCCATCGTCGGCCATGTCGCTGAACGCTGCCGCGCGCTCGGTCCAGGGATTCCAGATCACTGCCGAGCGTGAACCGCGGGCGTTCAACTCGATACGTCGCTCCCAGGCCGGGTCGACAATGCTCAGTTTGTCCGGGGTATTGAGGTAAATCCGGTCGGTTTCGCCACTGAACCGCAGATCGCCGTGCTGAGTGACGGTGTTCCAGTTGTCCAGGGTTTCGATGTACTGCAGCCCGTCCACGCCTTCGACGTGCACGTTGCGCACGTCGCTGACCGCGAAGTAGCTGTGCAGCGCCTGGCTGATGGTGACGCTGTCAGTGCCCCGGTTGTGGCTGGTCAGATCGATCTGCAGTTGTTCATCCAGACGAATGTTCAGCTTCAGGTCGACCTGATGGGGCCAGCCGGGCAGGCCGTTTTCCGGGACGGGCAGGGCAAACACTACGTTCAGGCTGTCGCCCTCGGTTTCGATGCCTTCCAGTTCCCAGTCCAGCGCCCGCACCAGACCGTGGGCGCTGGCAGGCTGATCGCTGACGCGCATGGCCTGCACGCTCGGTGGGTTGCGTTCGAAGTTGCCGAACCACGGCCAGCACACGGGCACCCCGGCGCGGATGCTTTTGCCGGTCTGGAACACCGCCTCGTCGTTGAGCCAGATCAGGGGCGGCTGCCCGGCCAGTTGATAGCTGAGGATATGCGCGCCTTGCTGGGCTACCAGCAATTCGGCCTGACCCTGGCGAATCCGCCAGCAGTTCAGTTGATCCAGTTTTACCGCTTCAACATTGGGCGTGTTCATGGGACAGCTCTCGATCGGCAACAGGGGGGATTCAACAGGCTCGGGGGGGTACCGAGCGGGTACGACCGCTGCCGTCGATGGCAACAAACACGAACGCCGCTTCGGTGACCTTACGCCACTCGCTGGACAGCGGATCGTCGCTCCAGACCTCGACCAGCATCTTGATCGACGTACGACCGATTTCCTGGGCCTGGGTATAGAACGAGAGCTGTGCGCCGACGGCGACCGGTACCAGGAAAGCCATGCGATCGATGGCCACGGTGGCAACGCGCCCACCGGCGATCTTGCTGGCCATCGCCGTGCCGGCCAAGTCCATCTGGGACACCAGCCAGCCGCCGAAAATATCGCCAAAGCCGTTGGTCTCGCGAGGAAGCGCGGTGATTTGCAGGGCCAGGTCGCCTTGCGGGATCGGATCGTCTTGTTCGAGTTCTATCATGCCGGGGGTGCCTCTAACCCGTGACTCTCATTGGTACTTCAGGTGAATAGCCGTCTTGAGAAAAACGATTCAGCCCGAACATACTACGTTCGTCGCGTTTTCCATAAGGCGTGCTAAAGGGAAACTCTGCGAAATCGACTGGTCGCACCAGCAGCGTCTTCGCACAGCAACCCTTGCAGCGTGTTGCAGGCTGCGAGTATATCGAGCGGTAGACCGCGCGACGACCGTCCGGTTCTCATTTTGACTGTCAATTACGCGCATCCCTGTGCTTTTTCGAACAATTTGCTATCGTGCCGAACCTGCCCAAGCCCCAGCCAGCGTTGTTGGGGTTGCAGATCTGACTATAAGAGAAGCCCTTGCCATGACCACAGCGCCATCGAGCATAGCGTCACCCGCGCAGCCCGCACGTCCCTTGACCCGCAACGACTACAAGACCCTGTCGCTTTCCGCCCTGGGCGGTGCGCTGGAGTTCTACGACTTCATCATCTTCGTGTTTTTCGCCACGGTGGTCGGCAAGCTGTTCTTCCCGGCGGACATGCCCGAGTGGCTACGCCTGATGCAGACCTTCGGGATCTTTGCCGCCGGGTACCTGGCACGGCCACTGGGCGGCATCGTCATGGCCCACTTCGGTGACCTGCTGGGTCGCAAGAAGATGTTCACCCTGAGCATCTTCATGATGGCGGTGCCGACGTTGATCATGGGCCTGCTGCCGACCTACGCGCAGATCGGCATGTGGGCACCGATCCTGTTGCTGCTGATGCGGGTGATCCAGGGCGCCGCCATTGGCGGGGAAGTGCCGGGGGCCTGGGTGTTCGTTTCCGAGCACGTGCCTGGGCGGCACATTGGCTATGCCTGCGGCACGCTGACGTCAGGCCTGACCGCCGGCATCCTCCTGGGTTCGCTGGTGGCCACGGCGATCAACAGCATCTATACCCCTGAGCAAGTCGCCGACTACGCCTGGCGGATCCCGTTCCTGCTGGGTGGCGTGTTTGGCCTGTTCTCGGTTTACCTGCGTCGCTGGCTGCACGAAACCCCGGTGTTCGCCGAGTTGCAGCTGCGCAAGGCCCTGGCCGAAGAAGTGCCGCTGCGTGCGGTACTGCGCGACCATCGCGGGGCGATCGCCATCTCGATGCTGCTGACCTGGCTGCTGTCGGCCGGGATCATCGTGGTCATCCTGATGACCCCGACCGTGCTGCAAACCGTCTACCACTTCTCGGCCACCACCGCATTGCAGGCCAACAGCCTGGCGATCGTGTTTCTGAGCCTGGGCTGCGTGGCGTCCGGCGCCCTGGCTGACCGCTTCGGTGCAGGCCGGGTGTTTGTGTTCGGCAGCGGCTTGCTGCTGCTGAGTTCGTGGACCTTCTATCACAGCCTGTTCAATCACCCGGACTGGTTGTTCCCGATGTACTCCCTGACTGGCCTTTTGGTCGGCACCATCGGTGCGGTGCCCTACGTCATGGTCAAGGCCTTCCCGGCCGTGGTGCGCTTCAGCGGCCTGTCGTTCTCCTACAACCTGGCCTACGCCATCTTCGGTGGCCTGACACCGATGGTCGTCACCCTGCTGCTCAAGGAAAGCCCGATGGGGCCGGCCTACTACGTGGCGATCATCTGCGGCGTGGGGATCGTCGTGGGTGGGTATCTGTGGAAGAAGGGGCGCTAGGCCCGACTTCTTGCATTGTTAGTACTGACATCATTGCAAGCAGACGGAGCGCCGCCCGGCTCTGCGTCTGCTGTCGATTGGAGACACCACGAATCATCTCGTAACAGCCCATGCTGGCCTTTCATCTAATTGTCATATTCAAGTCATAGAGTGTTCACACGGCCTGCCGATACTTGGCCCCGACCTAAAACACCCTATTACCAGGAGTAAGGCATGAAACTGAAGCGTTTGATGGCGGCAATGACTTTTGTCGCTGCTGGCGTTGCGACTGCCAACGCAGTTGCCGCTGTTGACCCTGCTATCCCGAGCTACACCAAGACCACTGGTGTGTCGGGCAACCTGTCCAGCGTCGGCTCCGATACCCTGGCTAACCTCATGACCCTGTGGGCTGAGAACTACAAAAAAGAATACCCGAACGTCAATATCCAGATTCAGGCTGCCGGTTCCTCGACCGCACCACCTGCGCTGACTGAAGGCACCGCTAACCTGGGCCCGATGAGCCGCAAGATGAAGGACAACGAGCTGCAGGCCTTCGAAACCAAGTACGGCTACAAGCCGACCGCCATCCCGGTCGCCGTGGATGCCCTGGCCGTGTTCGTGCACAAAGACAACCCGATCAAGCACCTGACCATGGAACAGGTCGATGCTGTGTTCTCCTCGACTCGCCTGTGCGGCGCCAAGGCCGACGTGAAAACCTGGGGTGACCTGGGTGTGACCGGCGACCTGGCCAACAAGCCGGTACAGCTGTTCGGTCGCAACTCGGTATCCGGCACTTATGGCTACTTCAAGGAAGAAGCCCTGTGCAAAGGCGACTTCAAGCCAAACGTCAACGAACAACCGGGCTCGGCCTCGGTGGTGCAATCGATCAGCTCCTCGCTGAACGGCATCGGTTACTCGGGTATCGGCTACAAGACCGCTAGCGTGAAGACCGTGGCCCTGGCCAAGAAAGGCAGCACTGACTTCATCGAAGACACCGAAGAAAACGCCCTGAACGGCAAGTACCCGCTGTCGCGTTTCCTCTACGTGTACGTCAACAAGGCCCCGAACAAGCCTCTGGCCCCGCTGGAAGCCGAGTTCGTGAAACTGATCCTGTCGAAACAGGGCCAGGAAGTGGTCGTCAAGGACGGTTACATCCCACTGCCAGCCAAGGTAGCCGCCAAGGCACTGGCTGACCTGGGTCTGCACGAAGGTGGCGCTGAAGTCGCAAAAAAGTAAAACCCTGATCCGGGGCTAGCCCCGGATCAATGTAGGAGCGGGCAAGCCTCGCTCCTACACATGCCGGTGTTTACCGGCCCTCAATTTTCTATCCGCTGCCAGTTTCCACAGGCGGCGGATTTGTTGCGTCACTGCATTGTCATCTTTCTGTCATACAGGATCGCTAGGGTGTGCGCATGAATGATCTGGCCAATTCCCCAATGACTACGACTTCCCCTCCCAAGCGCATTGATTTCAATACGCCTGAGCTGCAACGCAAGCGGCGCATTCGTGCGCTCAAGGATCGCCTGACCCGCTGGTACGTACTGATCGGCGGCCTTGCCGTGCTCGGCGCGATCACCTTGATTTTCTTCTTCCTGGCCTATGTCGTCGCCCCGCTGTTCCAGGGTGCCGAGCTGACCGCCAAAGATTCGATCACGCCTGCCTGGATGCAAGACGCCGGCAAGCCGTTGATGATTTCCCTCGAAGAGCAGAACCAGGTCGCCATGCGGGTTTCCGACAAGGGCCAGGCGCTGTTCTTTGACCTCGACAGTGGCGCCGAACTGCGTCGCGTCGACCTGCCTATCCCGGCCGGTACCAGCGTTGCCTCGATCGGTGAAGACCAGCCCGGCAGCCCGCTGGTGATCGTCGGCCTGTCCAACGGTCAGGCCCTGGTGTTCCGTCACACCTATAAAGTCAGCTACCCAGATGGCAAGAAGACCATCTCGCCGGCCATCGAGTACCCCTACGGTGAGGCGCCGATTGCGCTGAACGAGCAGGGCAGCGCGCTGGAGCACGTCAGCCTCAATGCGACCGACTCGACCCTGGTAGTTGCCGGTTCCAGCGGTGCGCAGTTGCACGTCCTGGCGCTGACTAAAGAAGAAAACATGATGACCGGTGAAGTCACCAGTGATCAGCAGCGCATCGATTTGCCGCAAATGACCGAGCCGGTGAAGAACATCTTCATCGACCCGCGCCAGCAGTGGCTGTACGTGCTTAACGGCCGGGCCCAGGCCGATGTGTTCAGCCTGCGGGAAAAAAACCTCAACGGTCGCTACAAGCTACTGGAAGATGGCGAAACCCAAGTCACCGCCAGCACCCAGCTGGTGGGTGGTATCTCGCTGATCATCGGTGACTCCAAGGGCGGCCTGGCCCAATGGTTCATGGCCCGTGATCCGGATGGCGAGCAACGCCTGAAGCAGATCCGGACCTTCCAGATGGGCACCGCGCCTATTGTTGAAATCACCGCCGAAGAGCGTCGCAAAGGCTTTGTTGCCCTGGACGCGTCCGGCAAGCTCGGCGTGTTCCACAGCACCGCCCACCGCACCCTGCTGGTGGACCAGGTGGTCGACGGCCAGGGCATCTTCGGCCTGTCGCCGCGTGCCAACCGGGTGATCGTGGAGCAGGGCGGCAAGCTGCAACCCTTGCTGCTCGACAACCCGCACCCGGAAGTTTCCTGGAGCGCACTGTGGAGCAAGGTCTGGTACGAAAACTACGACGAGCCTAAATACGTCTGGCAATCGACCGCGGCCAACACCGACTTCGAGCCCAAACTGAGCTTGTCGCCGCTGACCTTCGGTACCTTGAAAGCGGCGTTCTACGCCATGCTGCTGGCCGCGCCATTGGCCGTTGCCGCGGCGATCTACACCGCCTACTTCATGGCGCCTGGCATGCGCCGCAAGGTCAAGCCGGTGATCGAGCTGATGGAAGCGATGCCGACGGTGATCCTCGGCTTCTTCGCCGGCCTGTTCCTCGCTCCCTATGTGGAAGGGCACTTGCCGGGCATCTTCAGCCTGCTGCTGCTGATGCCAGTCGGCATCCTGGTGGCGGGTTTCACCTTCAGCCGCCTGCCTGAATCGATCCGCCTGAAAGTGCCGGACGGCTGGGAAAGCGCGATCCTGATCCCGGTGATCATCTTCGTCGGCTGGCTCTCGCTATACATGAGCCCGTACCTGGAGACTTGGTTCTTCGGCGGCGACATGCGGATGTGGATTTCCCACGACCTGGGCATTACCTACGACCAGCGCAACGCCCTGGTAGTCGGCCTGGCCATGGGTTTTGCGGTGATCCCGAACATCTACTCGATCGCCGAAGACGCCGTGTTCAGTGTGCCGCGCGGCCTGACCCTGGGCTCGCTGGCCCTGGGTGCCACGCCATGGCAGACCATGACGCGGGTGGTGATCCTGACCGCCAGCCCGGGCATTTTCTCGGCCCTGATGATCGGCATGGGGCGCGCAGTCGGCGAAACCATGATCGTGCTGATGGCCACCGGTAACACCCCGGTGATGGAGATGAACCTGTTCGAAGGCCTGCGAACCCTGGCGGCCAACGTCGCGGTGGAAATGCCGGAGTCGGAAGTCGGCGGTAGCCACTACCGCGTGCTGTTCCTCTCGGCCTTGGTGCTGCTGCTGTTCACCTTCGTCATGAATACCCTCGCGGAACTGATTCGTCAGCGTCTGCGCAAGAAATACTCGTCGCTTTAAGAAAGGTAGAAGTCTGTGAAACAGAACTCCCTGAAAGGATGGTTCAAGAGCGGCGCCCCCGGCGTCTGGATCAGCGGTGGCGCGGTGGCCATCGCCGTCATCATGACCATTGGTTTGCTGGCAGTGATTGCCGTGCGCGGCCTGGGCCACTTCTGGCCCGCCGACCTGGTGCATGCCCAGTACGATGTGCCGGGCCAGGCCAACCATGTGGTCATCGGCGAAGTGGTGCAGAAGGAACAAGTGCCACGTGAGCGCCTGAAAAGCGCGGGCCTGCCGGTCCCGGACCAGGGCCCTGAGTTCATGACCCGTGAGTTGATCAAGGTCGGCAACCGTGATCTCAACGGCAACGACTTCACCTGGATCGTCGGCGAGTGGCTGACCAACCAGACCACGCCGCCGGAACTGATGGCAATCGAGCGTCGTGAATGGGGCAACTTCTACGGCTACCTGGTCAACGTCAAGCAAGACGGCAAGGTCATCGCTGAAGGCGAGGCCGCCTGGCCTGAGCTGCAAGCGCGGATCGAGCGAGTCAGCAAACTGGCGGCTGAACTCAAGACCCTGGAAAAATCCGACATTGGTGCGATCAACGCCGGCCTGGAGCGTATCCGCCTGCACGGTCGCAAGCTGGAACTGGACGGCAAGTTGGACGCCGCGGCCCAGGCCGACATGGAGTCGGATCGCGCCGAGCTCAATGCCCGCTACCAGGACATTGAAAAGCGCTTGGGCGATCTGCATGCGCAGGTCAATCGCGACAGCCTGACGGCCCGCGATGGCAACGGCAAGGAAGTCGAAATCGAACTGGGCAAGGTGGTTCACGCCTTCCAGCCGAACGCGATGAGCACCTTGACCAAGGTCGGCTTCTACTTCAGCAAGGTCTGGGAATTCCTCAGCGACGACCCACGTGAAGCCAACACCGAAGGCGGGATCTTCCCGGCGATCTTCGGCACCGTGATGATGACCCTGATCATGGCGATGATCGTCACCCCGTTTGGTGTACTGGCGGCGGTTTACCTGCGTGAATATGCACGCCAGGGCACCATGACCCGGTTGATCCGCATCGCGGTGAACAACCTGGCGGGTGTGCCGGCGATTGTCTACGGGGTGTTCGGCCTGGGCTTCTTCGTCTACGTCCTGGGTGGCTCGGTTGACCGCCTGTTCTTCCCGGAAGCCTTGCCGGCGCCGACCTTCGGCACCCCAGGACTGCTCTGGGCCTCGCTGACCCTGGCACTGCTGGCGGTGCCGGTGGTGATCGTGGCCACCGAAGAAGGCCTGGCGCGGATTCCCCGCACCGTGCGTGAGGGCTCGTTGGCCCTCGGTGCGACCAAGGCGGAAACCCTGTGGAAGATCGTGCTGCCGATGGCCAGTCCGGCGATGATGACCGGCATGATTCTCGCGGTGGCCCGAGCGGCCGGCGAGGTAGCACCGTTGATGCTGGTGGGCGTGGTGAAACTGGCGCCGTCGTTGCCGCTGGACGGTAACTACCCGTACCTGCACCTGGACCAGAAGATCATGCACCTGGGCTTCCACATTTATGACGTCGGCTTCCAGAGCCCGAACGTCGAGGCCGCACGCCCACTGGTGTACGCCACGGCGCTGCTGCTGGTAATGGTGATCGCCACGCTCAACCTGTCGGCAGTGTGGATCCGTAACCACCTGCGCGAAAAATACAAAGCACTGGATAGCTAATACAAGTCCTGTGGGAGCTGGCTTGCCAGCGATGGCAGCACTGCGGTGTTGCTGCCAGACCGAGTCGTCTGCTTCGCTGGCAAGCCAGCTCCCACAAGGATCGACGCAAGCCACAGATTTTGAGTATTTCATTGGCTAGGCCAGTGGCTCATAAAACCGAATTTGTTAGCACAGGGAGCCTCCCATGCAGCACGAAGCACATACCCACGGCATCAACATGTCGGCCCTGGGTCGCGACAAACAGAGCCTGAACCTCGAGCAGGAAACCGTAGCCATCGAAGTGCCGGGCCTGAGCCTGTTCTACGGCGACAAACAAGCGCTGTTCGACGTCAGCATGAACATTCCCAAGCAGCGCGTGACCGCCTTCATCGGCCCGTCCGGCTGTGGCAAGTCGACCCTGCTGCGTACCTTCAACCGGATGAACGACCTGGTCGACGGTTGCCGTGTCGAAGGCGCGATCAACCTGTACGGCAACAACATCTACCGCAAGGGCGAAGACGTGGCCGAGCTGCGTCGCCGGGTCGGCATGGTGTTCCAGAAGCCCAACCCGTTCCCCAAGACCATCTATGAAAACGTGGTCTACGGTCTGCGGATCCAGGGCATCAACAAAAAACGCGTGCTCGACGAGGCCGTGGAGTGGGCGTTGAAAGGCGCGGCGCTGTGGGATGAGGTCAAGGACCGCCTGCACGAGTCGGCACTGGGCCTGTCCGGTGGTCAACAGCAGCGTCTGGTGATTGCGCGGACCATCGCCGTGGAGCCGGAAGTGCTGCTGCTCGACGAACCCTGCTCGGCACTCGACCCGATCTCGACGCTGAAGGTTGAAGAGCTGATCTACGAGTTGAAATCCAAGTTCACCATCGTCATCGTGACCCACAACATGCAACAGGCCGCCCGGGTTTCCGACTACACCGCGTTCATGTACATGGGCAAGCTGGTGGAATTCGGCGACACCGACACCCTGTTCACCAATCCGGCGAAAAAGCAGACCGAAGACTACATCACCGGACGGTACGGCTAGTTGAAGCAGCTTCAAGCGGCAAGTTAGAAGCGCAGCGGCATGGATCACCACATAACAGCTTGCAGCTTGTAGCTTGCAGCTCTTGGTTAAACGCTTTTTCGGAGCGAACGCATGATTTCCAAAGAAGGCCTCACGCATCACATTTCCGCGCAGTTCAACGCTGAGCTGGAGGAAGTGCGCAGCCACCTCCTGGCCATGGGCGGGTTGGTCGAGAAGCAGGTCAACGACGCGGTCACGGCGCTGATCGAGGCTGACTCCGGCCTGGCCCAGCAAGTGCGCGAGATCGACGACCAGATCAACCAGATGGAACGCAACATCGACGAAGAATGCCTGCGCATCCTGGCCCGTCGTCAGCCGGCGGCGTCCGACCTGCGTTTGATCATCAGCATCTCCAAGTCGGTGATCGACCTCGAGCGCATCGGCGACGAAGCCACCAAGATTGCCCGCCGGGCCATCCAGTTGTGCGAAGAAGGCGAGGCTCCGCGTGGCTACGTCGAGGTGCGCCACATTGGTGACCAGGTGCGCAACATGGTCCGCGACGCGCTGGATGCCTTCGCCCGCTTCGATGCCGACCTGGCGCTGTCCGTGGCCCAGTACGACAAGATCATCGACCGTGAGTACAAGACCGCGCTGCGCGAGCTGGCCACCTACATGATGGAAGACCCGCGCTCGATCTCGCGCGTGCTGAGCATCATCTGGGTCCTGCGTTCGCTGGAGCGAATTGGCGACCACGCCCGCAACATCTCCGAGCTGGTGATCTACCTGGTGCGCGGCACGGACGTGCGTCACCTGGGTCTCAAGCGCATGAAGGAAGAAGTTGAAGGCACCAGTGGCGAAACCGCTAATGTTCCGGGTAAATCTGACGATAAGTAAGATTGCCCAAGTAAAAACGCCCGGCCATTGGCCGGGCGTTTTTGTTGGTCGGGACAATAACGAGGGGTGGTCGATGAGTAAGGTCAGTGTGTTGGTCGTGGACGATGCTGCGTTCATTCGTGATCTGATGAAGAAGTGCCTGCGCAACTACTTCCCGGGCATGCGCATCGAAGACGCGGTCAACGGCCGCAAGGCGCAAAGCCTGCTGACCCGCGAAACCTTCGACCTGGTGCTGTGCGACTGGGAGATGCCGGAAATGTCCGGCCTGGAGTTGCTGACCTGGTGCCGCGAGCAGGACGCCCTCAAGACCATGCCGTTCATCATGGTCACCAGCCGTGGCGACAAGGAAAACGTCGTCCAGGCGATCCAGGCCGGTGTTTCGGGTTATGTGAGCAAGCCCTTCACCAACGAGCAATTGCTGAGCAAGGTCAAACAGGCCCTGAATAAAATCGGCAAGCTCGATGCCTTGCTGAATCAGGCCCCGGCCAAGCTGGCACCGGCATTCGCCAACGACTCGCTGAATGCCCTGACCGCCGGCAAGGCGCCAGTGGCTGCGGCGCCAGCGCCCAACGCGTATCTGCAAAACCGCCCGGCGGAGCCCGCCAAGGGTTTGCTCAGCAGCCCGCCGATCAAGGCCCCGATGCCGTCGCCCGCCGGTGGCCGTGGCCAGGGCCAGTTGCGCCTGCCCAGCGGCATCCAGGCCTGCGTGATCAAGGCCCTGAGCATCAAGGAAGCACTGCTGGTGGTCAAACGCAGCGAGACGCTACCGCAAGTGCTCGACAGCGCCGTGCTCGACCTGGAGCAGGGTGATAACGCCGAAATCGCCCGCCTCAACGGCTACCTGCATGCCATCGTCGCCCACGAGCCGAAACCCGACAGCGAGTGGCTGCAACTGACCTTCCGCTTCGTCGACCAGGATGCCCAGAAGTTCGATTACATTTCCCGGCTGATCGCCCGGGGCACGGCGCAGAAGCACTTTGTACCGGGTGCGTAATCAGCTTTTGAAACAGCTGGCGCCAGCCTGGGGCCATTCTGACTGCTAGGCTCACCTCAAGCCTGCCCCGACAGAATGCTGCCCATGCTCGCGCGATTGCTGATTTGCTGTGGCCTGCTCATGGCCTCGAGCCTGGCCGTGGCCACGACCATCTACAAGACCCAGCACGCCAATGGCGTGGTGTCCTATAGCGATCGGCCGTCCCGTGGGTCCCAGGTGTTTGTATTCCGCGACCGGATGGACGAGCGCCTCGACCGCCAGGTGCACCTGCAGATCAAGAAGCAGGCGGGCAGCCACAGCGTGTATGTGCGCAACGACCTGTATGCGCCGGTCGAGGTCGAGTTGAGTTTTCACCAGGTGAAAAACCTCAGTGGCGTGCCCGCCCAGGCCATCCGACGGGTCCTGCCAGCGCGTAGCAACACCCGTCTGGCGCTGCTCAAGGCGTCCCGCGCCGGCAAGCCGCTGATCTATACCCCCAGGCTCAAATACGCCTTGGGCGACCCCTCAGGCGCCACGCTGAGCTATCGTTACCCACTGCCCTGGCGCGGTGGTCCGTTTCGCCTGAGTCAGGGTGCCAACGGCCAGTACAGCCATTACGGACCGAAGAATCGCTACGCCATGGACATCGCCATGCCTGAAGGCACGCCGATCATCGCGGCACGGGCCGGGGTGGTGGTGAAAACCGAGAACCGCCAGAGCGGTCGCGGCACGGATCCGGCGGGCAACTTTGTGCGGGTGCTGCACAACGACGGGACCATGGGCGTGTACCTGCACCTCAAGCAGGGTTCGGTACGGGTCCGTGAAGGGCAGCGGGTGGCGGTGGGCAGCGCCCTGGCGCTGTCCGGCAATACGGGCAACAGCAGCGGTCCGCACCTGCACTTCGTGGTGCAGCGCAATACCGGGTTGGGGCTGGTGTCGATCCCGTATCAGTTCAGCCAGCCGGTGGGCAGCCTGCCGAACTTCGCGTTGGGGAGATAGGTGGGCCTGCAGATAAAAGATCGCAGCCTGCGGGCTGCGATCTTTTCCGGGTTCAATCGAGCATCAATACCTTGGCCAGGACGATTTTCGGGCCTTTCATCTTTTTGATGATGATCCGCAAACCTTCGACTTCCAGCACTTCTTCCTCTTCCGGTACCCGCTTGAGGCTGTCGTAGACCAGCCCGGCCAGGGTTTCGGCTTCGACGTGGTCCAGATCCACGCCCAGCAGGCGCTCGACCTTGAACAGCGGGGTGTCACCGCGGACCAGCAGCTTGCCCGGCTGGTAGGCCAGGATGCCGCGCTCGGCCTTGCGGTGTTCGTCCTGGATGTCGCCGACCAGCACTTCCAGCACGTCTTCCATGGTCAGGTAGCCGATGATGTTGCCGTCGGCTTCCTCCACCACGGCGAAGTGCGAGCCGCCTTTGCGGAACTGCTCCAGCAACTGCGACAGCGGCATGTGCCGCGACACGCGCTCCAGCGGGCGGGTCAGCTCGGCCAGGTTGAACGACTCGGGAATGTGGTCCAGCGCGGCCAGTTCCAGCAACAGGTCCTTGATGTGCAGCAGGCCGACGAACTCTTGGCGCTCGCTGTCGTACACCGGGTACCGGCTGAACTTGTGGCGGCGGAACATCGCCAGGATTTCCTTGAGCGGCGCGTTGAACTCCAGTGTCACCAGGTCTTCCCGGGAGTTGGCCCAGTCGACCACTTCCAGCTCGCCCATTTCCACGGCCGAGGCCAGCACGCGCATGCCTTGGTCGCTCGGGTCCTGGCCACGGCTGGAGTGCAGGATCAGTTTCAGTTCTTCACGGCTGTAGTGGTGCTCGTGATGCGGGCCGGGCTCACCCTGGCCGGCAATGCGCAGGATCGCATTGGCACTGGCGTTGAGCAGGTAGATGGCCGGGTACATGGCCCAGTAGAACAGGTACAGCGGCACGGCTGTCCACAGCGACAGCAGCTCGGGCTTGCGGATCGCCCAGGATTTCGGAGCCAGCTCACCGACCACGATGTGCAGGTAGGAAATGATGAAGAAGGCGGTAAAGAACGACACGCCCTTGATCACTTCCGGCGATTCGACGCCCACGGCGCCCAGCAGCGGCTCGAGAATGTGCGCAAACGCCGGTTCACCCACCCAGCCCAGGCCGAGGGAGGCGAGGGTGATACCCAGTTGGCAGGCCGACAGGTAGGCGTCGAGCTGACTGTGCACGGTGCGCAGGATGTGGCCGCGCCAGCCGTTCTTGTCGGCAATCGCCTCGACCCGGGTCGAGCGCAGTTTGACCATGGCAAATTCCGCCGCAACGAAGAAGCCGTTGAGCAAAACCAGGATCAGTGCAAAAAGAATCATGCCGAAATCGGCGAAGAGTGTAGCGAGGGACAAGCCAGGGGAAGGGTCCATGATGGAGTTTTGCGGGTTCCGTATATTCGAATAAAGGGGGTGCAGACGAGCCTGAAAGGCAGGCCCAAGTCAGCCAATGTAGCGGCTGACAGGGCAATTGCCTAGGGGGAAGTAGCGCGGGGGGCTAGTCGGTCAGGCTGCTGGTGCGTGATTTGCTCACCTGCACCGGCACAAAATGGCAGGTGAAGGTGCTGCCATGGCCTGGCACGCTGCTGATTTCCATCCGGGCGCGGTGGCGCAGCAGCACGTGCTTGACGATCGCCAGGCCCAGGCCGGTGCCGCCGGTGTTGGAGTTGCGGCTCGAGTCGACGCGGTAGAAGCGTTCGGTCAGGCGTGGCAGGTGCTTATTGTCGATGCCGATCCCCGAGTCCTGCACGCTCAGGTGCGCGCCTTGCTCATCGCCCCACCAGCGGATGCGGATATGGCCTTCGGCCGGGGTGTATTTCACCGCATTGAACACCAGGTTGGAGAACGCGCTGCGCAACTCGGCCTCGCTGCCCTTGAGCTGAATCGAGGGGTCGGCCTCAAGGGTGATTTGCTGGTTGCGTTGCCCGGACAGCGCCAGGGCGTCGCCCTTGATCGACTGCAGCAGGCTGTCGATCGCCACTGGCTGGTTGTCCGAGGGATAGTCGGTGGCCTCGAGCTTGGCCAGTAGCAGCAAGTCATTGAGCAAGGTCTGCATGCGACCGCCTTGCTGCTGCATCTGCTGCAGCGCGCGGGTCCAGCGCGGGTTCACGTCTTCGACGTTGTCCAGCAGGGTTTCCAGGTAGCCGCTGATTACCGTCAGTGGCGTGCGCAGTTCATGGGAAACGTTGGCGATGAAATCCTTGCGCATCTGCTCCAGCTGATGGATGCGCGTCACGTCGCGCACCAGCATCAGGTGCTCATTGTTGCCATAACGGGTGATGTACAGCTGGATGCGCATCCGATCGTTGGTCGGCGAGGGGATTTCCAGCGGCTCGGCGTAGCTGTCTTGCTCGAAGTACTCCTTGAAGCGCGGGTGGCGCACCAGGTTGGTCACCGGTTGGCCGCTGTCCTGGGGCGTCTTGAGTCCCAGCAGGGTTTCGGCGGCGCGGTTCCACCATTCCAGGTTGCCATCGCTGTCGAGCATCACCACCGCGTCCTTGAGTGCCGCTGTGGACTCCTGGACCCGGTCGATCACCGCTTGCAGGCGCCCGCGCACCCGTTGATCGCGGCGTTGCAGGTGGTAGATGCTGTCGAATACTTCGCCCCACAGGCCGTAGCCATCGGGCGGTGCTTCATCGGGTTTGTGCAGGCGCAGCCACTCGTGCAGGCGCAGCAATTGCTTGAGGGTCCAACCCAGGTAAAGACCCAGGCCCACGGCCAGGCTCCAGCCGTAATAGTCGGTGATCAGGCCGATCACCAGGCAGCCGGTGACCAGCAGCAGCATGTGGCGGATCAGGGTGCCATGCCAGTTTTGATTCACTTGAACATGCGTCCTTGTCAGCGTTTGGAGCGGGTCGGGGTGTAATCAGGCCTTGGTCGAAAAACGATAGCCGGTGCCGCGCACGGTTTGTACCAGACTTTCGTAAGCATCACCCAGGGCTTTGCGCAGGCGACGGATGTGCACGTCCACGGTGCGCTCCTCGACATACACATTGCCGCCCCAGACCTGGTCCAGCAACTGGCCACGGGTGTAGGCGCGTTCCTGGTGGGTCATGAAAAACTGCAGCAGGCGGTATTCGGTGGGGCCCATCTCGGCCGGTTTGCCGTCGATGGTTACCCGGTGGCTGATCGGGTCCAGCAGCAGGCCGCCCACTTCAATCGGGGCTTCACCTTCGGTAGGGCCGGTGCGGCGCAGCACGGCCTTGAGGCGAGCGACCAGCTCGCGGGGGGAAAACGGCTTGGTGATGTAGTCATCCGCGCCCACTTCCAGGCCCTGGATCTTGTTGTCTTCTTCGCCCTTGGCGGTGAGCATGATGATCGGGATATCACCGGTCAGCTCGTCACGCTTGAGGCGGCGGGCCAGTTCGATCCCCGAGGTGCCAGGCAGCATCCAGTCGAGCAGGATCAGGTCCGGTTTGCGGTCGACGATAATGGCGTGCGCCTGTTGGGCGTTCTCCGCCTCCAGGCAGTCATAGCCGGCCATTTCCAACGCAACGGCGATCATTTCGCGAATGGGCGCTTCGTCGTCGACGATCAGAATGCTCCTGCCAACCATGGGTTTAATCCTCTTGTCATTTAACTGTCTTGCGCCGCATTAGATAACGGAATTATTGCAGTCGTGTTACAGCATTCCAGTGTCTCTGCGAGGCGCGTGATCCTGGGCTAAGCTCTAAGTCCGAATCCTGACTACCACAAAAGAAGGTTTCCATGACTGACTATGCTCACTCCTTCAAGGCCTTGGTACTCGCTGCTGCCCTGGCCTTGCCGGCAATCGCCATGGCTGCCGAGCCGGCAATGATGAAAGGCGGCATGATGGTCGATCCCCAGGGCATGACGTTGTACACGTTCGACAAGGACAGTGGTGGAAAGTCGATGTGTAACGACGATTGCGCAAAAAACTGGCCACCGCTGACGGCGCCGGCGGATGCCAAGGCCGACGGCAAATGGACAGCGATCAAGCGTGACGACGGCAAGATGCAATGGGCGTATGACGGCAAGCCGCTGTACACCTTCGTCAAGGACGAAAAGCCCGGCGAAATGAAGGGCGACAAGATGAAAGACGTCTGGCACGTGGTTCACCAGTCGCAGAAATAACCCGTTGTTGTAGCCGCTGGCGAAGGCTGCGTCCGGCTGCGCCAGCTGCTACAAAATCCCCACAGCCCCGTCAGCGCAACGCGTAATCCAGCACGATCCCGACAAAAATCGCCAATCCTGCCCAGTGATTGTGCAGGAACGCCCGGAAGCACTTCATTCGGTCCCGGTCGCGGGTGTACCAGAACTCCCAGGCGAAACAGCCGGCAGCCGCCAGCAAGCCGAGGTGGAACCAGCCGCCCAGGGCGAACTTCGAGCCGGCCAGCCACAGGCAGCCCAGCGCCAGCCCCTGCAGCGTGAGAATGATTGCCCGGTCGGCATCGCCAAACAGGATCGCCGTGGATTTCACGCCGATCCTCAGATCATCATCGCGGTCGGTCATGGCGTAGTAGGTGTCGTAGCCAACCGTCCACAGCAAGTTGGCGATCCACAGCAGCCAGGCGATGGCCGGCAGCTCGCCGGTCTCGGCGGTGAACGCCATCGGCATGCCCCAGGAGAACGCGGCGCCCAGCACCACTTGCGGGTAATAGGTGTAGCGCTTCATGAAGGGGTAGCTGGCCGCCAGTGCCAGGCCACCGAATGACAACCAGATCGTCGCCGCGTTGGTGCACAGCACCAGCAGGAAGCTCAGGCCCATCAGCAGCGCAAAGAACACCAGCGCCTCCCGGGAGCTGATTCTGCCGGCAGCCAGCGGGCGTTGGGCGGTACGCTTTACATGGCCGTCGACCTTGCGGTCGGCCCAGTCGTTGATCACGCAGCCGCCGGCGCGGGTCAGTACCACGCCGAGGATAAAAATCACGATGTTGGCCAGGGACGGCGAGCCTTCACCGGCGATCCACAGTGCCCACAGGGTCGGCCATAGCAGCAGGTAGATGCCGATGGGTTTGTCCATGCGCGTCAACTGGACGAAGTCCCAGGCGCGCGGGTTCAAGCGATTCAGCGATTTGAGCAGGTTCTGGTACATCAGCCATTCTCCGCAGGCGCGCCAACCGCCCGCCACAGGGCCGGCAAGAAGATTTCTGCGACCAGCACGCTCAAGCCACCGCGGTCGAAACGCGAACGGCGGCCCCACAAGGCCGGGGCCTGAACCTCAGGGGGTAGCCAATCAACAGGGTAGTGGCAGACCTCGATGGCGCGGCGCTGGAACGCCTGGTCGCAGAACAGCAACTCCCCCAGGGAGCGGCTGCCCAGTTCATCCATGTTCAAGCCGCCATCGCGCAACGCACTGCGCGCCGCCACGCTGCGGGCAAATACCCAGGCCTGGCCGTGGCCGCGCAAATACACCTCGCGCACCCAACCTTCACTGTCCGGCGGCAAGTCGAGGACGGCGCACTCATCGGCGCGCAACGGCTGCCAACCTTCGTACAGCGGCGTGACGCTGAAACCGTCATTCGATAAGCGCGTCAGGCGTCGGGTGAGCGAGCCTTGATCGAACAGCCAGTCGAGGGTTTGCGCATCGGGAAGGGGTGTCAGCTGGCTTTGCGGTAGCCAGAGCGGAGTGGGGGCGAGGGCGTTTGAGTGCGGCACAGTGAGTCATTATTGGCAGCAAATGAGGCGGCGAGCTTAACATGTTGGTCGGTGATATTGAGTGATCGGACCGGCCTGCGGCGTCGAACACGCTTGCATCTGTCGAGTGCGATCAGTACAAAACGCCCTGAGCCGGACGGCGGACCCTTGGCGGGCGACTGTCCGCGCCAGATAAAGCCTGTGAATCCGAGGAAACAAGCAATGAAGAAGTGGCAATGCGTAGTCTGTGGGCTGATCTACAACGAAGCCGACGGCTGGCCGGATGACGGCATCGCACCGGGCACCTTGTGGCAGGACGTGCCGGAAGACTGGCTATGCCCGGACTGCGGCGTGGGCAAGATGGATTTCGAAATGATTGAAATCAACTAACCGATTCGAGGAGTAAGGAATGAACGCACCTGTCGTGATCGTCGGCACTGGGCTGGCTGGCTACAACCTGGCCCGGGAGTTTCGCAAACTCGATGGCGAAACTCCGCTGTTGCTGATTACCGCAGATGACGGGCGTTCCTACTCCAAGCCGATGCTCTCCACCGGCTTTGGCAAGAACAAGGACGCCGACGGCCTGAGCATGGCCGAGCCTGGCGCCATGGCCGAGCAGCTCAAGGCCGAGGTGCGCACCCATACGCGCATCAGCGGCATCGACCCGGGCCACAAACGCCTGTGGATCGGCGAAGAGGCGGTAGCCTATCGCGACTTGATCCTGGCCTGGGGCGCAGAAACCGTGCGTGTGCCGGTGCAGGGGGACGCGCCCGAGGCGATCTTCCCGATCAATGACCTGGAAGACTATGCCCGTTTTCGCGCAGCCGCCGCCGGCAAGCGCCGGGTGCTATTGCTGGGGGCCGGGCTGATCGGCTGTGAGTTTGCCAATGACCTGATCCTCGGTGGTTATGAGGTGCAACTCGTAGCGCCGTGCGAGCAGGTCATGCCGACGTTGCTGCACCCAGCTGCCGCGGCTGCGGTGCAGGCTGGGCTGGAAAGCCTGGGGGCGAAATTCCACCTGGGGCCGGTGCTCAACCGTTTGCAGCGCACCGCTGACGGCCTGGAAGGGCATTTGTCCGACGGCCAGGTGCTGCCTTGTGACGTGGTGGTCTCGGCCATTGGCCTGCGCCCGCGAATTGATCTGGCGGCGGCCGCCGGCCTGCAGACCAATCGCGGGGTGATGGTGGACCGGCACCTGAAAACCTCCCACGCCAATATCTATGCCCTGGGTGACTGCGCCGAGGTCGATGGGCTGAATCTGCTGTACGTGATGCCGCTCATGAGTTGTGCGCGGGCGCTGGCACAAACCCTGGCCGGCAACCCGACCGCGGTGAGCTACGGAGCGATGCCGATCACCGTGAAAACCCCGGTGTGCCCGCTGGTGGTCTCCCCGCCGCCACGGGGCTCTGAGGGCGTCTGGACGGTGGAGGGGCAGGGCGCCGACATCAAGGCGCTGTGCCGCGACAGCAGCGGCAAGCTCCTGGGTTACGCCCTTACGGGGGCGGCGGTGATGGACAAATTGGCTCTAAACAAGGAGCTTCCGGCGCTTCTGGCATAAATACAGGTCGTTCTGTCGGAATCACCCCGCTTTAACCCCTACAAAGGTCGCGTCGAGACTGGCGTAGCCCGTATCCGCGTGCCATCCTCACACCCGTCTGCCGCAGAGTAGAGCCTGCGGCGCCTTGGGCGCTGTTCCGGAAGAACAGCACGGACATAACAACAAAAAACCGTCAAAGAGGCTTCACTCATGCGTAAACCAGAACTCGCCGCCGCAATCGCCGAAAAAGCTGATCTCACCAAAGAGCAGGCCAACCGCGTTCTCAACGCCGTTCTTGAAGAGATCACCGGCGCACTGCACCGCAAGGACAGCGTCACCCTGGTAGGGTTCGGCACTTTCCTGCAGCGCCACCGTGGTGCCCGCACCGGCAAAAACCCACAGACCGGTGAGCCAGTGAAAATCAAGGCCAGCAACACCGTTGCGTTCAAGCCAGGCAAATCGTTGAAAGACAGCGTTAATCCGTAATCCCCGACCACCCTCCCGTATAACGGGTGAGCTGGATCGAAAAATGGGCACGCCAATCAGGTTGGGTGCCCATTTTTTGTGGCCGCTGACTTGGGCTGGCTGCGGGAAAAAACCGGCCAGCGGAGGTCTTTGGTTTGAATCGGTTATGGTGACTTGGTAGTCATCTTACGTAAAAAGCAGCTCATCTCCCGACAACGATAGGTAACAGTGGCGTTCCAGTTTGAACTCGTTAAACTGCCCCGGCGTTCACTTTTTTCTTCTGGGGCTTGAGCATGAAATTTCGTTTTCTCCTGTGGATGCTGGGCTTGCTGATGCGCAAGGCCAGCCGGACCAACCCGGCTTTTCAGCAGCAGTTGGCCGACAAGGACCTGGTGTTCCAGTTGCAGACGCAGGACGGCAAGGTGGCACGGCATTTCGTGGTCAAAGACCAGCGCATCACCAGCAAGTCCGGGCTGTATGCCGAGCCGGCCTTCGCCATCGCTTTCAAGGACGCAGCCTACGGTTTCGCCACGATGCAGGCGAAGAACAAGCAACTGGCATTCATGACCGGGATCCAGGACAAGTCGATCCAGATCAAGGGCAACCCGGCGCTGGTGATGTGGTTCCAGGGGCTGACCAAGTATCTGAAGCCGCGCAAGGCCAAGCCTAAGGCGTGAGGCCGACGCTGGCGCCGGGCAGCGTAGTGCCTAGGTGTGGGAGAACTGCGACGCCAGTTCGCGCAACAGCACTTCGGCATCCAGCACCTTGCTGACCGCTTCCTCGGCTTTGTCGCGGGTCAGGCCCAGGCGCTCGAGCAGGGCGTCGGGGATGTTGGTGTCCGGGCCGGAACCGACGCCTCGGCTGCGTAGCAGGCGTACGGCCAGGCACACCAGGTTGGCATACTCGGCGAATTCGCCGTCGTAGCTTGGGTCGTGCTGGAAGCGCAGGGCGGTGGCCAGTTCGTCGGGCATGTCCCAGTGGCGCATCAGCCAGGCGCCGATCTGTTCCCGGCTGATCCCCAGCAAATGCTGCTCGATATAGGTGTGGCACAGGTGCGGGTTGACCTCCAGGTGACGGCAGATCAGCGAGAAGTGTGGCGGGAAGACATGGGCCAACAGCAGGTAGCCAAAGTTGTGCAGCAGGCCCGCCAGGTAGGTCAGGCCGGCTTCCGGGCGTTGGGCCCGCGGCATGGCCCGGGTCAGGCCTTCGATGACGGCGGCGGTGTAGATCGACTGCTGCCAGTACGGCGTGGCCTGTTGTGGGTGATCCTTGGGCAGGCTCAGGGTTTTCCCCAGGGCCAGGCCCAGCGCCAGGTTGATCACCAGGTCAAAGCCCAGTACGCGGACAATTGCGTCTTCCACCGAGCGGATCTTGCCCGGTGACGCGTAGTACGGCGATGCCGCCCAGCTCACGACCTGGGCGGCGAGTGCCGGATCGGTTTCGACGACGCCGGTGATGTCGTCGATGGTGGCATTGGGGTCGACCCGCAGTTTGATGATTTTCTGTGCGGAACCGGCCAGGGGTGGAATCTCGATGGTCGCTTCCAGGCGTTGCTGGATGCGGCGCGCGGTGAAGGCCTGGACGGCCTGGGTGATTTCCTCGCGGTCATCTCCCGGGCGGTCGAGGTTCGGCCGGATGCGGCTCAGCGGCTCGCCAAAATTTGCGGCGCTGGCCTGGGTGAGCATGCTCTTGAAGTCTTCGCCGCGGATTTCCAGGAGCATGCCTGGCTCGCCGGAATTGATCAGCAGCAGTGGCTGGTCGAGCAGGCTTTGTTCGTACAGGCACGGAGAGCTGGTGAGGGCCGGCAGGCCGGGCAGCAGGCTCAGGTTGTGCTTGCCGAGCATGCGCTCCAGGCGGTCCTGCGGCACTGCGGTGAGGCGGCGACCGGTGAGTTCGGCCAGGCGATTGAGGTCCAGCAACTGGCTCTGCGGGAACAGCACCATGAGCGCACCGATGGCGTCGTCGAGCAGCACTGCCTGGACCTTGCGCTCGGCATTCAGGCCTGGATGTTCAAGCACTTCGGTGTAGCCGATGCCTAGCTTGCCGAGCAATAGCCGGATAACCGACGGCGTGTGCGGGGTTTCGCCAGCGAGAGCAACTTCAGTCATGGTCTGGATCCGATCCCTACAATTTCGAGAGTATAACCAGCTTGCGGGTGCCCTTGCTGGCCAAGCCAGGCGACACGTTACACCTGGCCGTATTGTTGACCATGGCGTAGCCAGCGATCCAGCAACGGGCTGACATGGTGCGGCCAACGTTCCAGCAGCGCCTGGGCCGCGTCGCGCACCGCGGGTAACAGGTCGGCGTCGCGCATCAGGTCGGCGACCTTGAATTGCAGCAGGCCGGTCTGGCGAGTGCCAAGCATTTCGCCGGGGCCGCGCAGCTCAAGGTCCTTTTCGGCGATTACAAATCCGTCGTTGGTTTCGCGCATGATGCCCAGGCGTTGCCGGCCGATCTGCGACAGCGGTGGATGGTAGAGCAGCACACAGTGGCTGGCGGCGCTGCCTCGGCCCACCCGGCCACGCAGTTGGTGCAATTGCGCCAGGCCCAGGCGCTCCGGGTTTTCGATGATCATCAAGCTGGCATTGGGCACGTCGACCCCGACTTCGATCACCGTGGTGGCCACCAGCAGTTGCAGGGCCCCGGCCTTGAACTCGGCCATCACCGCGGCCTTTTCCGCAGGCTTCATGCGGCCGTGGATCAGCCCCACCTTCAATTCGCCGAGGGCGGCGGTGAGGTCGGCAAAGGTGGTCTCGGCGGCCTGGCAGGTGAGTTCTTCCGACTCCTCGATCAGGGTGCACACCCAATACGCCTGGCGCCCTTCGGCACAAGCCCCGCGCACGCGCTCGATGACTTCGACGCGGCGCGTGTCGGTGACCAGCACGGTATTGACCGGGGTGCGCCCGGGCGGCAGTTCATCGAGGATCGAGGTGTCGAGGTCGGCGTAGGCGCTCATGGCCAGGGTGCGTGGAATCGGCGTGGCGGTCATGATCAACTGGTGTGGACACATCCGCCCGCCCACGCCTTTCTGGCGCAGCGCGAGGCGTTGCTGGACGCCGAAGCGGTGCTGTTCGTCGATGATCACCAGCGCCAGGTTCTTGAACTGCACTTCATCCTGAAACAGTGCGTGGGTGCCGACCACCATTGGCGTGCCGCTGGCGATCTGTTCGAGGGCGGCGACACGGTTCTTGCCCTTGAGCTTGCCGGCCAGCCAGGCGACTTCCAGGCCCAGGGGCTCGAGCCAGCGCTTGAAGGTGATGAAGTGTTGTTCGGCGAGAATCTCGGTGGGCGCCATCAATGCCACCTGGTAGCCAGCTTCCAGCGCTTGCAGGGCGGCGAGGGCGGCGACTACGGTCTTGCCGGCGCCGACATCGCCCTGGATCAGCCGCAGCATGGGTTCGTGCTGGCTCATGTCGTAGGCGATTTCATTGCCCACCCGTTGCTGCGCGCCGGTCGGCGGGAAGCCCAGGTTGGCCAGGTATTGGGCCGGCAATCGGCTGGCTTTGGGCATGGCCGGCGCGCGTAGCGAACGCATGCTTTCGCGCAGGCGTTGTTGCGACAACTGATGGGTCAGCAACTCTTCGAATGCCAGGCGATGTTGCGCCCAGTGGTGGCCCAGGGCGAGTTCGTCGACATCGGCATCGGCGGGTGGGTGATGCAGGTAGCGGATTGCGTCGTCCAGCGGCGCCAGTTGGTAGTCACGCGCCAGTTCGCTGGGCAACCAGTCCGGCAGGCTGCTGGGGCCGAGCAGGGTCAGGGTTTGCTGGCACAGTTGGCGCAAACGCTGTTGGGTCAGGCCTTCGGTGAGCGGGTAGACCGGGGTCAGGGTTTCATCTACCGGCGGCGGTTCGTCGCCGGTGATGGCGCGGTACTCCGGGTGGTAGATCTCCAGGCCCGATGCACCGGGCCGTGCTTCGCCGTAGCAGCGCACGCGGGTGCCACGTTTCAGGCCTTCCTTTTGCGCGTTGCTGAAATGGTAGAAACGCAGGCTCAAGCCGCCGGTGCCGTCCTGCAGGCGTACTACCAGGCTGCGGCGCCGGCCCATGACCACGTCGGCGCCGCTGACGGTGCCTTCGATCACAGCATCCTGCCCCGGCCGCAAATGACCGATGGGCACCACCCGGGTGCGGTCTTGGTAGCGCAGCGGCAGGTGGAACAGTACGTCCTGGAGGTTCTCCAGGCCGACCTTGGCGAGTTTTTCGGCCATGGCTTCGCCGACACCCTTGAGTGCCGTGACCGACACTTGCGACAGCTCCGTCATGGCGAACGCTTAACCCGCAGCCGTGGCCGGCTTGGCCACCGAGCAGAGACGGATCGAGTCGGCGAGGATTTCAATTGCTTTGGGCCGCGGGAAGCTGGCGCGCCAGGCGATGGCCACGGTGCGGAACGGCACCGGTGGGGTCAGCGGGCGCACTTCGATCACGCCGGGGGCGTAGTGGTGACTGTCGACGGCCGACAGCGGCAGGATCGAGATGCCCAAGCCCGAGGCCACCATGTGGCGGATGGTTTCCAGCGAGCTGGACTCGACCGTGGTGTGCTTGGCACCGTCGTTGCCCTTGGCCAGGGTCGGGCAGGCTTCGAGGACCTGGTCGCGGAAGCAGTGACCTTCACCGAGCAGCAACAGGCTCTTGTCGTTGAGCAGGCTGGCGTCGATGGTGTCTTTCTGGGTCCAGGGGTGCTGGGCCGGCATCAGGACGTAGAACGGCTCGTCGTAGAGTTGCAGGGTCAACACGTCGGCTTCGTTGAACGGCAGGGCGATGATGATCGCGTCCAGCTCGCCGTTGCGCAGTTTGTCGCGCAGCACGTGGGTGAAGTTCTCTTCGATGTACAACGGCATCTGCGGGGCGACCCGGTGCAGTTGTGGAATCAGGTGCGGGAACAGGTACGGGCCGACGGTGTAGATCGCGCCGACCTTGAGCGGCGCGGTCAGCTGGTTCTTGCCGGCCTGGGCCAGTTCACGGATGCCTTGGGCCTGCTCCAGGACCTTCTGGGCCTGGGCGACGATGCCTTCGCCGACCGGAGTCAGGCGCACCGCGCTTTTGCTGCGCTCGAAAATCAGCACACCGAGTTCGTCTTCAAGCTTTTTCACGCCCACCGACAGGGTCGGCTGACTGACGTGGCAGCGTTCAGCCGCGTGGCCGAAATGCTGTTCTTGGGCGAGGGTAACGATGTAGCGTAATTCTGTGAGGGTCATAGCGGGCGTCCGTGAAGTTGCGGGCCAAGCATACCGGCTGCAATCGATAGACGCACGTTATCAGACTGAGTGTGTGGAGTGACACTGGGCAATGCATCTTTGCCGTTGCCGGATATGCAGAAGGCACCTTTCGGTGCCTTCCTTGTAGGGCATGGTGTTGCTTAACGGCGCTTCTTCTCCAGCGAGTACACAAACGGTGCGACGATTTCGATCGAGCCGTTGTTGAGCATATCGGCCGGTGGCTTGGGCAGGGGCTGGGCGCGGCGGATCATTTCCAGGGTGGCCCGGTCCAGATCGGCGTTGCCGGAGCGTCCTACCAGCTCATAGGACAACACCTTGCCTTCGGCATCGACCACAAACCGCAAGCGGTTCAGGCCTTCCTTGCCGCGTGCCTGGGCGCCCGGCGGGTACTTCTTGTACTTCTGCAGGTGCGCCAGCAGTGTGCCTTGCCAACTGGCCTTGGCGGCATTTTGTGCTGCCGTTGGGCCGGGGCTGGGCTGTGCCGATTTGGCGGGCGGTACGTTGCTTGGCTGGGCCTCGGACGGTGGCGTTTCCGAAGGTTTTTCCTTCACCGGCTCAGGCTTTTTCTCTACCGGTTTAGGCGGCTGAGGCTTGGGCTTGGGTTTTGGCTTGGGCACCGAGATCGTCGGTTTTGGCGCTTCGGCCAGTTTCGGCAGCGGCAGTTCTTCTACCGGTGTCGGCGGTTGGGGTGGCGTTACGACCTTGGGCGGTGCCGGTTGCGGTGGCGCCGGAACAGGCGCCAACTCGACCAGCATCGCCATCGGCGGCAGCGTGACGGGGGGCGAGGACTTCCAGTTGAGCGCGAGGATTACCGCGACCGCGTGGACGCCGAGCACCACCGCCAGGCTAGCGCTGTAACGCGTCAGCTTTTGGCGCGTCGTGATCATTTTTTGGCTGCCGTCTCAAGTCCGACCAGGCCGACCTTCAGGTAACCGGCTGCCCGCAGGGCATCCATTACGTGCATCAGGTCGCCATAGTCCACGCCTTTGTCGGCCTGGAAGAAGATGGTGGTGTCCTTCTTGCCCTGGGTGCGAGCATCGAGGGTCGCGCCGAGGGTCTCGGTCTTGACTTCGTCTTCGCCCAGGTACAGCCGTTGGTCGGCCTTGACGCTGAGGAACACCGGTTTCTCCGGTCGCGGCGCCGGCTTGGCGCTGGAGGCGGGCAGGTCAACCTTGATGTCCACGGTGGCCAGCGGGGCCGCCACCATGAAGATGATCAACAGCACCAGCATTACGTCGATGAACGGCGTAACGTTGATTTCGTGGTTCTCGGCGAGGTCGTCGCTCGCGCCTTCCTTCAAATGCAAGCCCATGGCTGATTACCCTACTTTGACCATATGCGGCTGCGAGGAGCGCTCGCTTGGCAGGTGATCGAGGTCGCGGCTGACCAGCAGCAGGACTTCAGCGGAGGCGTCGGAGACCTGAGCCTTGTAGCCGGCGATGGAGCGGGCGAAGACGTTGTAGATGACCACGGCAGGAATCGCCGCCACCAGGCCCAGCGCGGTTGCCAGCAGGGCTTCGGCGATGCCGGGGGCGACCACGGCGAGGTTGGTGGTCTGGGTCTTGGCGATGCCAATGAAGCTGTTCATGATGCCCCACACGGTGCCGAACAGGCCGACGAAGGGAGCGGTGGAGCCGATGGTGGCCAGCACGCCGGTGCCATTGCTCATGTTGCGACCGCAGGCCGCGACCAGGCGCTCCAGGCGGAAGCTGACACGTTCCTTGATGCCTTCCTTTTCACGGCTGTTGGCCGACAGGCGCATCTCTTCCAGGGCGTCATGGACCAGCAGGTTGGCCAGGGTCCCGGCCTTGGTGGCGGTAGCGCTGGCTTCCTTGAGGGTGGTGGCCTTTTTCAGGTGAGTGATTTCACTGCGCAGGCGACGCTTGGCAGCCATCAGCTCGAAGCCCTTGGCGATCCAGATGGTCCAGGTGATGACCGAGGCGATGGCCAGGCCGATCATCACGATCTTCACGATAATGTCGGCGTTCTGGTACATGCCCCACGGCGACAGGTCATGGGCCATGCCCAAGGTGTTGTCGGCTTCCAGGACTTCAGGCTCGTCAGCGGTAGGTGCGTCGCTAGCCAGTGCCGGGTCGGTAGCGACCGGCGTCACGGTTGGCGCTGCGTGGTCGGCGTTGCCATGGGCGGCGTCGGCGGCCGGTGCAGGTGCTACTGCTGCGGCTGGCGCAGTGGCGGAGGTTGGCTCATCGGCGAACGCTGCGGTGGGGGCCAGCAGGAGACTGAACACCAGTGCGGCTACGGCGCTCAAGGCGCGCAACGGGCGGACGGGTGTGGTTGGCGAAGCGGAGAGTGGATTGCGTGTCATGCTGGCCGGACCTGAGAGAAAAAGAGGGTTAATGTCCTTCCAGGCCTCGTGGGGCCGAGAACAAAGTGGCGGGCATTATTGCAATTAATTCTTGTTAACAGAAGTAATAGCGTCTCTTTTTTTCTTCTATTACTAGCCGCTCGTCCATTGTCGAGGCTAGTCTGTGCCTTTATCAGGGGAGTGAATTGATGTCCGCGCCTAGTGTATTGATCGCCGGTTGTGGTGATGTCGGCGGCCGTCTGGCTGAGCAAATGCTGGCAAAAGGCTGGCAGGTCTATGGGTTGCGTCGCAGCATTGCCAACCTGCCGGCTGGGGTGATCGGGGTCGCCGGTGATCTGTTCAACGAAGATTGCCCAGAGACCTGGCCCGTCGGGGCTGTGGACTACCTGGTGTATTGCGCGGCAGCCACCGATCACGACGAGGCGGGCTATCGCGCGGCCTATGTGCAGGGCCTGCAGCACGTGCTGGGCTGGCTGGACGACTACGGCCAAGTGCCCGAGCGCTTGCTGTTTGTCTCCAGCAGCAGTGTCTACGAGCAGCAGGACGGTGGTTGGGTCGATGAAACCGCTCCGGCCAAGGCTTCGGCGTATTCCGGGCGGGTGATGCTGGAGGCCGAGCAGATAGCACTGGGCAGCGGCATCCCGGCCAGCGTGGTGCGCTTGACCGGAATTTACGGTCCGGGCCGCGAGTGGCTGTTGACTCAGGTGCGTCGTGGCTATCGTGTGGCCGTGGACCCGCCGTTGTATGGCAACCGAATTCACGCCGACGATGCGGCTGGGTTGCTGGCGTTCCTGCTCGATGCCAACCATCAGGGTGTGGCGCTGGACGATTGCTACATTGGCGTCGACGATGCACCCGCCCCGTTGGCCGAGGTGGTGATGTGGCTGCGCGAATACCTGGGAGTGACGGAGTGGGCCGAAGACGCCAGCGTGCGGCGTACCGGCAGCAAGCGTTGCAGTAATGCGCGGGCGAAGGCGTTGGGCTGGAAGCCCCGGTATCCGACTTATCGCGAGGGCTATGCGGCGATTCTGGCGGGCAAGGCCTGAGGCGGGAGCGAGCCGGGCGGGATTGCGGCTGCGCGCGATGCACGTCATCGATTACGCGCGCTGCCTGAGTCCATGCGTTAGCCCTGAGTTCAACGCGAGCAGGCTCGCTCCCACCGTTTCCTGGCGGCTTACTGCTTTTCCAGGGTCCACTGGCGGGTGCCAGGGGAGAACGACGGCTTTTCATCGGCCTGTGCGCCGTTGACCGCCTGGAAAATCTCCATGTCATCGCCCTTGCGGGTAAAGATCCATGGGTTGCCCTGCTCGTTGAGTTGCAGCCAGATGGTGTCATTGCCACCGCTCATCGACGCGCAATCACCGGCCAGGCACAAGGCGTAGCGATCGGCACCCGGCAAACCCTGCACTGAGCCGTCGGCCTGGAACTGCACAGTATTGCCTTCTCCAGGGCCGTTGACGATCTTCCAGCCACCGCCCAGGTAGGCCGAATAAAGTGCACGCTCAAAGCTGGCACCCAGCGGGGCGCCTACGGGAACGGCTTCCTTGGGCAGGTCAAACGTCTGCTCCGGCTCATTGTCGTTGGCCGCTTGTTGCAGTTGTTTGCCATCGCGTTTCAATTCGCTGCCGGAGCTGCCGTACACCTCGATCTTCCAGGTGCCGGATTGTTCGCCGAGGATCTTGCCTTCGATGTTTTCAAAGCCATTGGTGTAGCGCGCCTGGCTGGCCTTGGTGTTGATGTCCCATTCCAGGTTCGGGCCATTGGCTTGCAGGGCTTCACGCAGCGGAACGCCCTTGGCTGCGGCATCGATAGCCGCCTGGTTGATCCAGGTGCCGCTGATGTCGCGGTCGGCAGGGTCACTGGCACAGCCGCCGAGCAGCACCGCAAGCAACGAGAGAGCTAGCGCTTTGCGCATGAGGAAATCCTTTGGGAGCGGGGTCGGCGTTACCTGTCAGGTAACGCCGCGCGTGTTACTCGATTACCAGAATGGCGTCCATTTCAACCTGGGAGCCCTTTGGCAGGGCAGCCACGCCGATGGCGGCGCGGGCAGGGTAAGGCTGGTCGAAGTACTTGCCCATGATCTCGTTGACCTTGGCGAAGTGGCTCAGGTCGGTGAGGAAGATGTTCAGCTTGACGATGTCCTTGAAGGAACCGCCGGCAGCTTCTGCTACTGCCTTGAGGTTCTCGAACACCTGGACGGTCTGGGCTTCGAAGCCTTCAACCAGTTCCATGGTTTTTGGGTCGAGCGGGATCTGGCCGGACATGTAGACGGTGTTGCCGGCCTTGATCGCCTGGGAATAAGTGCCGATAGCGGCTGGGGCCTTGTCGCTGGTGATAACTGTCTTGGTCATTGATGACTCCTTGTAATGGCTTGGCTACGTTAGCGAGCTATGCACGCATGCGGGTGATGCGGATCACCCCGGTCAGGGCGCGCAGTTTCTTGATCACGCGGGCCAGGTGCACGCGGTCGTGTACGCTGACCACCAGTTGAACCACGCTGATGCGACCATCGCGTTCGTCCATGCTGATTTTCTCGATGTTGCCGTCGGCGGCATTGACGCTGCTGGCCAACAGGGCGATCAGGCCGCGCTGGTGTTCCAGTTCGACGCGCAGCTCGACGTTGAATTCGCCGGTGACATCCTTGGCCCAAGACAACTGGATGCATTTTTCCGGGTTGTGGCGGATTTCGCTGATGTTGCGGCAGTTGTCCAGGTGCACGACCATGCCTTTGCCCGCGGACAGGTGGCCGACGATCGGGTCGCCCGGAATCGGCGTGCAGCACTTGGCGTAGCTGAGCACCAGGCCTTCGGTGCCGCGGATCGCCAGCGGACCTTCCGGGCTGGGCAGTTGTTCGCCTTCGCCCAGCAGGCGGCGGGCCACGACATAGGCCATGCGATTGCCCAGGCCGATGTCTTCGAGCAGGTCTTCGATCAGTTCGAGGCGGTACTCGGCGAGCATGGCCTTGACCCGCTCGGCCGGGATTTTTTCCAGCGAGCTGTCAAAGCCGTTGAGCACCTTGTTCAGCAGGCGTTCGCCGAGGCTGATGGATTCGGAACGGCGTTGCAGTTTCAGGGCATGGCGGATGTGGGTGCGTGCCTTGCCGGTGACTACAAAGTTGAGCCACGCCGGATTCGGTCGAGCGCCCGGGGCGCTGACGATCTCGACCGTGGAGCCGCTTTGCAGGGGCTCGGACAGCGGTGCCAGGCGGCGGTTGATCCGGCAGGCGATGCAGCTGTTGCCGACGTCGGTGTGCACCGCGTAGGCGAAGTCGACCGCCGTGGAGCCTTTGGGCAGCTCCATGATCCGGCCTTTGGGCGTGAATACGTAGACCTCGTCCGGGAACAGGTCGATCTTCACGCTTTCAATGAATTCCAGCGAGTTGCCGGCGCGTTGCTGCATTTCCAGCACGCCCTTGACCCACTGGCGGGCGCGGGCATGGGTGCCTTTTGGCTGCTCGTCACCGCTGGACTTGTACAGCCAGTGCGCGGCGATGCCATTGTTGGCCATCTCTTCCATTTCACGGGTACGGATCTGGATCTCGATCGGTACGCCGTGCATGCCGAACAGCGTGGTGTGCAGCGACTGGTAGCCGTTGGCCTTGGGGATTGCGATGTAATCCTTGAAGCGCCCCGGCAGTGGTTTGTACAAATTATGTACAGCGCCTAGCACGCGGTAGCAGGTATCGACCTTGTCGACGATGATCCGGAACGCGTAGACGTCCATGATCTCGTTGAAGGCCCGACGTTTGCCGCGCATTTTTTTGTAGATGCCGTAGAGGTGTTTCTGTCGGCCGCTGACTTCGCCCTGGATTTCATCGATGGCCAGGCAGTGGCTCAAGGACTCTTCGATCTTGTTGACGATTTCCTTGCGGTTGCCCCGGGCGCGTTTAACGGCCTGGTTGATCCGCGCGGAACGCATTGGGTGCATGGCCTTGAAGCCGAGGTCTTCGAACTCTATGCGGATGGCGTGCATGCCCAGCCGGTTGGCAATGGGGGCATAGATTTCCAGGGTTTCCTTGGCGATGCGCCGGCGTTTTTCACCGGACAGCACTTCCAGCGTACGCATGTTGTGCAGGCGGTCGGCCAGCTTGACCAGGATCACGCGAATGTCGCGCGCCATGGCCATGGCCATCTTCTGGAAGTTTTCCGCTTGGGCCTCAGCCTTGGTCTCGAAATTCATCTGGGTCAGTTTGCTGACCCCATCGACCAATTCGGCCACGGTTTCGCCGAACTGCGCTTGCAGCGCTTCCTTGGCAATACCGGTGTCTTCGATCACGTCATGCAGCATTGCCGCCATCAGGCTCTGATGGTCCATGTGCATGTCGGCAAGAATATTGGCCACGGCAAGAGGATGCGTGACGTACGCCTCGCCACTGCGGCGGCGTTGGCCGTCGTGGGCTTGTTCGGCGTAGAAATACGCTCGGCGGACCAGGTTGACCTGGTCATTGCCGAGGTAGGTCGATAAGCGATCGGCGAGGGCGTCTATGCTCGGCATGATGACTCCTGCCGATGGCTGTGATCCCGCGCCGTGCTACGTCGACCAGGCATAGGCTTAGACGGCCTCGTTGGACTCGTCCTCGAACGCTGCGAACAGCGGTTCGTCTTCGACGATTTCAGCATTGGCGATGAACTCGTAGCTCATCAGGCCTTCGGCGATTTCACGCAGGGCGACAACGGTAGGCTTGTCGTTTTCCCACTGGACCAGTGGCTCTTTGCCGCCGGTGGCCAGTTGACGGGCACGCTTGGTAGAGAGCATGACCAGCTCAAAGCGGTTTTCCACGTGTTCTAGGCAGTCTTCAACGGTTACGCGGGCCATGGTATTCCTCGGAGCGAATGCAATATGCGCGCTGCCCGGTTGGGCGAGCGGACTCAACAGTTTAAAAAATCACCAGCGATTAGGGAAGCGCTGATTTTTTAACCAAGCTCTTCAACGCGCTGCAAGTGCCAATGTAAAGCCCTTGCAGCGGTTTTGGGAAGTGCTGTTTAACCGAGCAATTCGGCCAGAAGTTTGCCGTGAAGCTGCTGCTGGCGCTTCTGATGCAGCTGATTGGCGCGAAAGATCGCCTGCAAATCGTGCAAGGCGTGGGCGAAATCGTCGTTGATGATCAGGTAGTCATAGTCGACGTAGTGGCTCATTTCGCTGACGGCTTCGCGCATCCGGCCGTCAATGATCTCGTCGCTGTCCTGGCCGCGATTGGTCAGGCGCTGGTGCAATGCCTGCAGGGACGGCGGCAGGATGAAGATCGAGCGGGCCTGCGGCATCAATTTGCGCACTTGCTCGGCGCCTTGCCAGTCGATTTCCAGGATCAGGTCATGGCCTTCGTCCAGGGTCTGCTGCAGGTGGCTTTGCGAGGTGCCGTAGAGGTTGCCGAACACCTCGGCGCGCTCGAGGAAGTCGCCGTGCTCGATCATCTTCACGAACTCGCTGCGCTCGACGAAGTGATAGTTCACCCCGTTCTCTTCACCGGGGCGCATGGCGCGGGTGGTGTGGGAGACCGAGACGCGGATCCGCTGGTCGGCGTCCGTCAGGGCCTTGACCAGGCTGCTCTTGCCTGCGCCCGAGGGGGCGGAAATGATGTACAGGGTGCCGGTGCTGTGGGTCATGTCGGGGTTGCCTTACTCAATGTTCTGCACTTGTTCGCGCATTTGCTCGATCAACACTTTGAGGTTGACCGCAGCCTGGGTGCTGCGCGGGTCGAAAGCTTTGGAGCCCAGGGTGTTGGCTTCGCGGTTGAGCTCCTGCATCAGGAAGTCCAGGCGCCGGCCGGCGGCGCCGCCGGACTTGAGGACGCGGCGAACTTCAATGATGTGGGTGCTCAGGCGGTCCAGTTCCTCGGCAACGTCGCTCTTTTGCGCGAGCATGACCATTTCCTGCTCCAGGCGCTGCGGGTCGAGTTCGGCCTGCATGTCGGCAAAGCGGTCGAGGACTTTCTGGCGCTGGGTGGCGAGCATCTGCGGGACCAGTTCGCGCAGGGTCACGACGTCTTCTTCAATGGCGCTCAGGCGCTCGCTGATCAGTCGCGCCAACTCCGCGCCTTCGCGCTCGCGGCCAGCCTTGAGCTCCTTGAGGCCCTGGTTGAACAGCGCCAGCGCCTCGGCATTCAGCGCTTGCGGGTCGCTGGCATCGGCCACCAGGACTCCCGGCCAGGCCAGCACTTCCAGCGGGTTGAGTGCCGCGGGATTGCTGATCAGGCTGGCAATGGTTTCGGCGGCGGCGATCAGTTGCGCGGCGCGCTCGCGGTCAACCTGCAGCGCCTTGCCGGCGGTTTCTTCGGTAAAACGCAGGGTGCATTCGAGCTTGCCTCGCGACAGGCCCTGGCGCAGAGCCTCGCGCACGTTGCCTTCGAGGTCGCGGAAGGACTCTGGCAGGCGCAGGTGCGGTTCCAGATAGCGGCTGTTGACCGAGCGCAACTCCCAGCTCAGGGTGCCCTGGCTGCCGGCTTTTTCGACGCGGGCAAAGGCGGTCATGCTGTGCACCATGGCGGTACCTCGCGATGCAGGTCGCTAGCGAACCCCGGGGTTCGGCGGACCTGCTTGAATGAATTAAAGCCCACAGGCAACAAAGGCGCGCGATTGTAGCGCAGTGCAGCGGGAGCTCCCAAACGAGGCGTGCGACAAAGCGCTGCAGCTCGTCGCAGCGTGCGCTGCAGAGCCCTCGCTCGTCGCCGGTTTTTTTTAGAAGTGCCCAGGCGTGCCCGGCCGCCCTATAATGCTCGGCAGATTTCCGTCCTTCGTACAGGTATCCCCTATGAAACGTCCAAGTGGTCGCGCTGCCGATCAGCTTCGCTCGATCCGCATCACCCGCAACTACACCAAACATGCCGAGGGATCTGTACTGGTCGAGTTCGGTGATACCAAGGTGATCTGCACCGTCAGCGTCGAGAACGGCGTACCGCGCTTCCTCAAGGGCCAGGGCCAGGGCTGGTTGACCGCCGAGTACGGCATGCTGCCGCGCGCCACCGGTGAACGTAACCAGCGTGAAGCGAGCCGTGGCAAGCAAGGCGGCCGCACCCTGGAAATCCAGCGCCTGATCGGCCGTTCGCTGCGCGCTGCGCTGGATATGTCGAAACTTGGCGATGTGACCCTGTACGTCGATTGCGACGTGATCCAGGCCGACGGCGGTACTCGTACTGCCTCGATCACCGGCGCCATGGTGGCCTTGGTCGATGCCTTGAAAGTGATCAAGAAGCGTGGCGGCCTGAAAGGCGGCGACCCGCTCAAGCAAATGATCGCAGCCGTGTCGGTGGGCATGTACCAGGGCGAGCCAGTGCTGGACCTGGACTACCTGGAAGATTCGGCAGCCGAGACCGACCTGAACGTGGTGATGACCAGCACCGGTGGTTTCATCGAAGTGCAGGGCACCGCCGAAGGCGCGCCGTTCCAGCCTGAAGAGCTGACCGCGATGCTGGAACTGGCGAAAAAAGGCATGGCCGAGATTTTCGACCTGCAACAGGCTGCGCTGGCTGACTGATTGTTCCGGTCGCCAGCAAGGAGAGTGTCATGAGTGATGAGCAACTGCCGCTGCCCGTGCCGAGCCGTGAGGTTCGCCAGTGGGCGATGTTCTGTCATCTCTCGGCCTTGCTGGGGATCTGGGTGCCCTTCGGCTCGCTGATCGGCCCGCTGATTCTGTGGCAGATGAAGCGTGAGATGGACCCGTTCATCGACGACCAGGGCAAGGAGGCGCTGAATTTCCAGATCAGCGTGGCCATTGCCTCGGCAATCTGCCTGCTGTTGATGGTGGTGGTGATCGGCTTCTTCTTGTTTGGCCTATTGGCCATTGGCGCGTTGGTGCTGACCATCATTGCCGGAGTCAAGGCCAATGAGGGGCAGGTGTATCGCTACCCGTTCACCTGGCGACTGATCAAATAATAACCAGGTGCGTTGCCGGTGGGAGCGGGCTTGCCCGCGATAGCGATCTGGCAGGCAGCACATGGGCTGAAGGTCATGGCCTCATCGCGGGCAATCCCGCTCCCACAAAAAAGCCGACATCGCTGTCGGCTTTTTTGTGTCTTGCGAAACGACGCCTAGATGGTCAGCGTCCAGTCGTAGTCCACGATCAGCGGTGCGTGCTGCGAGAACCGCGGTTGACGTGGCAGGCGTGCACTGCGAACAAAGCGGCGCAGGCCTGGGGTCAACAGCTGGTAGTCGAAGCGCCAGCCCAGGTTGAGCATCTCAGCCTGTTCGTTGTCTGGCCACCAGCTGTACTGGTCGCCTTCACGGCTGACTTCGCGCAGGGCGTCGACATAACCCATGTTGCCGACAATCTCGTCCATCCAGGCACGCTCAGGTGCCAGGAAGCCCGGGGATTGCTGGCTGTCGCGCCAGTTCTTGATATCCAGCTTCTGTTGCGCCACGTACAGCGAGCCACAATAAATGTACTCGCGCCGCTTGCGCCGCTGTTTATCCAGATAACGGGCGAAATCGTCCATTAGCTTGAACTTCTGGTTCAAGTCTTCATCGCCGTTCTGCCCCGAAGGGAGCAGCAAGGTCGCGATGCTGACCTTGTCGAAATCGGCTTGCAGGTAGCGCCCGTAGCGGTCGGCCGTCTCGAAACCGAGACCGCTGATGACAGCCTTCGGTTGCAGCCGCGAATACAAAGCCACGCCACCTTGGGCGGGGACTTCGGCATCGCAGGCATAAAGGAAGTAGCCATCCAGTTGGAAGGCTGGATCGTCCAGTTCAAAGGCGGAGGCGCGGGTGTCCTGCAGGCAGATGACGTCGGCATTCTGGGCTTGCAGCCAACTGAGCAAACCGCGCTCGACTGCCGCCTGAATACCATTGACGTTCACACTGATGATCCGCATAAATGGCCCCAAAAATCGCGTGCGTGTATGATACACGGCGTCAAGCTAATTAGCTAAATCCGTGGTATTTGGGGTTTTTTGCATGCAAGCGTATCAGCGCGATTTCATTCGTTTTGCCATCGATCGCGGCGTTTTGCGCTTCGGTGAGTTCACCCTGAAGTCCGGGCGCACCAGCCCTTACTTCTTTAATGCCGGCCTGTTCAACTCCGGCAGCGCCTTGGCGCAGCTGGGTCGCTTCTATGCGGCGGCCATTGTCGAGAGCGGTATTGCCTTCGACGTGCTGTTTGGTCCGGCGTACAAGGGCATCCCGTTGGCGGCCACCACCGCAGTGGCCCTGGCTGAACACCACGACCGTGACCTGCCATGGTGCTTCAACCGCAAGGAAGCCAAGGCCCACGGCGAGGGCGGTAGCTTGGTTGGCGCGCCGCTGACCGGCGAAGTGCTGATCATCGACGACGTGATTACCGCGGGCACCGCGATCCGTGAAGTGATGCAGATCATCGCTTCCCAGGACGGTGCCAAGGCCGCTGGCGTGTTGATCGCCCTCAACCGTCAGGAGCGCGGCAATGGCGAACTGTCGGCGATCCAGGAAGTGGAGCGTGACTTCGCGATTCCGGTGATCAGCATCGTTTCGTTGAACCAGGTCCTGGAGTTCCTGGCCGATGATCCTCAGCTCAAGCAGCATCTGCCAGCCGTAGAAGCCTACCGCGCGCAGTTCGGCGTCTGATACGCCGCCCTGTAGGACCGCAGGCAAAAAAAGACCCCGCTCAGCCAGGCTGAGCGGGGTCTTTTTGCAGGTGCCAGCGCTTAAGGACGCTTGCGATTGCTGATCAGGGTGCCCACGCCGGTATCGGTGAAGATTTCCAGCAGGATCGCATTGGGTACCCGGCCATCGATGATCAGCGAACTGCCCACGCCGCCCTGAACCGCTTCCAGCGCGCAACGGATCTTCGGTAGCATGCCACCGTAGATGGTGCCGTCGGCGATCAGTTCGTCGACCTGTTGGGTCGTCAGGCCAGTCAGCACAGTGCCTGACTTGTCCATCAGGCCGGCGATGTTGGTCAGCAGCATCAGCTTCTCAGCTTTCAGCGCTTCGGCCACTTTACCGGCCACCAGGTCGGCGTTGATGTTGTACGACTCACCGTTGGCCCCCACGCCGATTGGCGCGATCACCGGGATGAAGTCGCCCTTGACCAGCAGGTTGAGCAGATCGGTATTGATCCCGACCACTTCGCCCACTTGCCCGATGTCGATGATTTCCGGTTGGGTCATCTCCGGCGTCTGGCGTGTAACGGTGAGCTTCTTCGCGCGAATCAGCTCGGCGTCCTTGCCGGTCAGGCCGATGGCGCTGCCGCCATGGCGGTTGATCAGGTTGACGATGTCCTTGTTGACCTGACCGCCGAGGACCATCTCCACCACGTCCATGGTCTGGGCGTCTGTCACGCGCATGCCGTCGATGAAATGACTCTCGATCGACAGGCGCTTGAGCAGGTCACCGATTTGCGGGCCGCCACCGTGCACTACCACCGGGTTGATGCCCACGGCTTTCATCATCACGATGTCGCGGGCGAAGCCGGTTTTCAGCTCCTCGCTTTCCATCGCGTTGCCGCCGTATTTGATCACCAGCGTCTTGCCGACATAGCGGCGAATGTAAGGCAGCGCTTCGGACAGGACCTTGGCGGTGTTGGCGGCGGCTTCGCGTTCGAGGGTCATTCAGGGCTCCGGCACTTGTGTAAAAGGCGCTTCAAATAATCAAAACGGGAGTTGGAGGTCAGGTGCGACACGTTTCAGTTGAGCGTGGAACACATCCTTGATGCGCTGCAATTCGGCCTCGTCGTCGGCCTCGAAGCGCAGCACCAGCACCGGTGTGGTGTTGGAGGCGCGAACCAGGCCCCAGCCCTTGGCGTAGTCGACCCGTACACCGTCGATGGTGGTCAGGTCGGCGCCGTCGCCCCACTGGGCGTCGTGCAGTGCATCAATGATGCTGAATTTGCTCTCTTCGGTCACATGGATATTGATTTCCGGCGTAGAAATATCGTTCGGGAAGGTCTCGAACAGTTCCTGGGCCGTGGATTTCTCCTGGCTGAGGATCTCCAGCAGGCGAGCGGCGCTGTAGATGCCGTCGTCGAAACCGAACCAGCGCTCCTTGAAGAAGATGTGCCCGCTCATTTCGCCAGCGAGCAGGGCGCCGGTCTGCTTCATTTTTTTCTTGATCAGCGAGTGACCGGTTTTCCACATCAGTGGTCGACCGCCGTACTCCTTGATCAGCGGGGTCAGGCGACGGGTGCATTTGACGTCGAAGATGATCTCGGCGTCCGGGTTGCGTGCTACCACGTCCTTGGCAAACAGCATCAGCAGGCGGTCCGGGAACACGATGTCGCCGGTATTGGTCACTACGCCGACACGGTCACCATCACCGTCGAAGGCCAGGCCCAGGTCGGCATTGGTTTGCTTGACCTTGGCGATCAGGTCCACCAGGTTTTCCGGTTTGCCCGGGTCCGGGTGATGGTTGGGGAAGTTGCCGTCGACTTCGCAGAACAGCGGGATCACTTCGCAATTCAGGGCCTCGATCAGCTGTGGGGCAATCACGCCGGCAGCGCCGTTACCGCAGTCAACCACCACTTTCAGGCGGCGTGCGAGCTTGATGTCCTGGACAATCTGGGCGCTGTAGCGATCGAGAATCTCGACCTTGGTGATGCTGCCTTGGCCGCTAGTCAGGTTGTTGCTTTTCAGGCGCTGGTGCAGGGCCTGAATCTGTTCGTTGGCCAGGGTGTCGCCAGCGATCACGATTTTGAAGCCGTTGTAGTCCGACGGGTTATGGCTGCCGGTGAGCATCACCCCGGACTTGCCCGCGAGGACGTTGGCGGCGTAGTACAGCGCCGGGGTTGGCACCAGGCCGACGTCGCTGACATGGCAGCCGGCATCGGCCAGGCCCTGGATCAGTTGCTCGACCAGTTCCGGACCGGACAGGCGGCCGTCACGACCGACGCTGATGTTCGGCTCATCCTGGGCCAGGGTCTGGGCGCCGATGGCGCGACCGATCCAGTAGGCCGTTTCAGCGGTCAGGGTCTGCGGGACCACGCCACGGATATCGTAGGCGCGAAAGATGCTGTCGGGAAATGCAGGGGCGACGCGGGTTGTGTTGCTCATCACTGGGGTTGCTCCAACTCAAAGGTTGCTGGACGGGCCGACGAGAGGTTCGTCGACGGGTTCAAACTGAAGGCTTTGACGGCGTTTTCGGTACAGAGTTCGTGGTGCACAAGTGCCATGCCATGGGGCTGGCACTTGTGCAGTCGACTGTTGTCTTGAATTCGCTCGCCAGATCCTGCAGTTGGCGTCTGTGCAAGGTTCATCCTGAAATGCAAAGCGTAGTGCCAGGGCCGTGCAGAGCGCCCGGTCCTGGCACTGGTGTTATCAGTGGCTGCCGGAATGGCCGAAACCACCGGTGCCGCGTTCGGTTTCAACGAACTCTTCAACCAGATCGAAGTGCGCCTGCACCACCGGTACCAGCACCAACTGGGCCAGCCGCTCACCCACCACAATGTTGAAGTCGGTCTGGCCACGGTTCCAGCAGGACACCATCAGTGGCCCCTGGTAATCGGAATCGATCAGACCGACCAGATTACCCAGCACGATGCCATGTTTGTGGCCCAGGCCCGAGCGCGGCAGGATCAACGCGGCCAGGCCCGGATCGCCGATGTATACCGACAGGCCAGTAGGGATCAGCAGGGTTTCTCCCGGCTTGATGACGGTGTCCTGTTCCAGCATCGCCCGCAGGTCAAGGCCGGCGGAACCGGGAGTGGCGTACTGGGGCAGCGGAAATTCGCTGCCGATGCGTGGGTCGAGGATCTTGGCTTGCAAAGCGTGCATACGAATTAAACCTGGTTCAGACGTTCGGCGATAAAAGTGATCAGCTGGCGGGCAATCTTGCCCTTGCTGGTCTGGGCAAAAAGGGTGGCGTGCAACTCACGGTCGATCACGCTGCAGGCGTTTTCCTCGCTGTTGAAGCCAATGCTGGGGTTGGCCACGTCGTTGGCGACGATCAGGTCGAGGTTCTTGTCCTTGAGCTTGCGTGCGGCGTAATCGAGCAGGTGTTCGGTTTCGGCGGCGAATCCGACGCTGAACGGACGATCAGGTCGGGTGGCAATGGTGGCCAGAATGTCAGGGTTACGGACCATTTGCAGGACGAAGCCGTCGCCAGTTGTAGGGTCTTTCTTGAGTTTTTGCGGGGCGACGACTTCCGGCCGGTAGTCCGCAACCGCAGCAGACGCGATGAACAGGTCGCAAGGGATAGCGGCCTCGCAGGCGGCCAGCATGTCGCGGGCACTGACCACGTCGATGCGCGTCACCCGGTCCGGAGTCGGCAGGTGCACGGGGCCGGTGATCAGGGTCACACGGGCGCCGGCTTCCACCGCAGCTTCGGCCAGGGCAAAGCCCATTTTTCCGGAGCTGTGGTTGGTGATGTAGCGCACCGGGTCAATGTTTTCCTGGGTCGGACCGGCAGTGATCAGCACGTGCCGACCGGTCAGCGCCTGGCGCTGGAAGCAATCGGCGGCGCACTGGGCCAGGTCATCGGCCTCCATCATGCGGCCCATGCCGACGTCGCCGCAGGCCTGGCTGCCCGAGGCCGGGCCGAAGACCTTGAAGCCGCGGCTTTCAAGCAACTGGGTATTGGCCTGGGTGGCCGGGTCGCGCCACATCGCCTGGTTCATGGCCGGCGCCAGAGCCACGGTGGCGTCGGTGGCCAACACCAGGGTGGTCAGCAGGTCGTTGGCGATGCCTTGGGCCAGACGGGCGATCAGGTCCGCCGTGGCGGGGGCGATCAGCACCAGGTCAGCCCACTTGGCGAGCTCGATGTGGCCCATCGCGGCTTCGGCCGCAGGGTCCAGCAGGTCCAGGTGCACCGGGTGCCCGGAGAGGGCCTGCATGGTCAGCGGGGTGATGAACTCGCTGCCGCCGCGGGTCATGACCACGCGCACTTCGGCGCCCTGGTCGATCAGGCGGCGAACCAGTTCGGCGCTCTTGTAGGCAGCAATGCCGCCGCCGACGCCCAGAACGATGCGTTTCCGATACAGCCGCTGCATAGGTCTGCCTTTCAATTCGTTGGTGACATACGTGGCGAAACCCCCTCCCCAGGGAACAATCGCCCGCAAAAAAGATGGGCTACGATATCACAGCGACCGCTAGGGAACAGCGGCGCCCATCGACAGGGAGGTGCTATGAGCATTCGAGATTGGCCGACGACAGAGCGGCCGCGGGAGAAACTTCTGGGGCTGGGGCCGGCGAGTCTGTCCGATGCCGAATTGCTGGCGATCTTTCTGCGCACCGGGGTCGCCGGGAAAAGCGCGGTGGACCTGGCCAGGCACTTGCTGCAGCAGTTTGGCGGCTTGCGTAACTTGCTGGAGGCGGACCAGCAAACGTTTGTCGGCCAGTTGGGGCTGGGGCCGGCGAAATTCGCCCAGTTGCAGGCGGTGCTGGAGATGGCGCGTCGGCATTTGGCCGAGCACCTGCGCCAGGCATCCGTACTCAAGAGTCCGATCGAGGTGCGCAACTACCTCAAGGCCATGCTGCGGCATGAGCCCCATGAAGTGTTTGCCTGCCTGTTCCTCGATTCCCGGCATCGGGTCCTGGCATTCGAAATCCTCTTTCGCGGCTCGATCGACACCACTAGCGTGCATCCGCGCCAGGTGGTCAAGCGCGCCCTGGCGCACAACGCGGCGGCGTTGATCCTGTGTCACAACCACCCCTCGGGAAACGCCGAGCCGAGCCCGGCCGACCGGGTGCTGACCAAGCGTTTGCAGGAGACGATGGAGTTGGTCGATGTGCGGGTGCTCGACCATTTCATCGTGGGTGATGGTGATCCGTTGTCGATGGCCGAGTATGGGTGGATCTAGGTGCCGAATGCGCCCCCCATCCATGGCCATGCAGGAGCAAAGCTTGCTCGCGATAAACTAAATTCGCGAACAAGCGGAGTGCCGCCCGGCTGCTCCTACGGTTTGATTTTCGAGAAGTCCTGGCGGCCGAACGGGCTGACCGAGTAACCCTGGACATCCTTGCGGGTCAGGGCATAGGCGGTCGGGTGGGCCAGGGGTAGCCACAGCGCCTGCTGCTGGATCTGCCCCTGGGCCTGTTCGTAGAGCTTGGTGCGCACGCCCTGCTCGGTGGTGGTCTTGCCGGCGTTGATCAGCTTGTCCAGGCCTTGATCGCAGTATCGTGCGAAGTTGGTCCCGGACTTCACGCCCGCGCAGGAGAATTGCGGGGTCAGGAAGTTGTCTGGATCGCCGTTGTCACCGGCCCAGCCCATGAACAGCAGGTCGTGCTCGCCGGCTTTGGCCCGACGAATCAGTTCGCCCCATTCGATCACGCGTATTTCTGCCTGAATCCCTATTTCCGCCAGGTCAGCCTGCAATAATTGAGCGCCCAGGCTTGGGTTGGGGTTGAGCAGGCTGCCGGAAGGGCGGGTCCAGATCGTGGTCTTGAAGCCGTCCTTGAGTCCTGCCTTGGCCATCAGCGCGCGGGCCTTGGTGAGGTCCTTCGGGTAGCCCGGCAGGTCCTTGGCATAGCTCCAGGTGTTGGGCGGGTAAGGGCCGTTGGCGGCTTGGGCGGTGTCCTCGAACACGGCCTTGAGGTAGCTGGCCTTGTCGAAGGCCAGATTGATCGCCTGGCGCACCTCCGGTTTGTCCAGCGGCGGATGCTGGCTATTGATGGCGACGAAGGCGGTCATGAAGGCCGGCGTGCTCTCGATCTTGAGGTTCGGCTCCTTGGCGGCAGCCTGGACGTCCAGCGGCTTGGGCGACAGGGCGATCTGGCACTCGTTGCGCCGCAGCTTCTGCAGGCGCACGTTGGCGTCCGGGGTGATGGCGAACACCAGGGTGTCGATCGCGGGCTTGCCGGCGAAGTAGTCGCGGTTGGCCTTGTAGCGGATCGATGCGTCTTTTTGGAAGCGCCCGAAAATGAACGGCCCGGTGCCGATCGGCTGGTTATTGAGTTTCTCGGGTGTGCCAGCCTTGAGCAACTGATCGGCGTATTCAGCCGAGTAGATCGAGGCGAAACCCATGCTCAGCGTGGCGAGGAAGGTCGAGTCGGGGTGGTCAAGGGTGAAACGAATGGTCAGCGGGTCGAGTGCGTCGATTTTCTTGATCAGCGCAGGCAACTGCATGGATTGGGCGTGCGGGAAGCCACTCTGGGCGATTTTGTGCCATGGCTGCGCGGGGTCCAGCATACGGTCGAAGCTGAACTTCACGTCTTCGGCGGTCAAGGTACGCGTCGGGGTGAAGTACTCGGTGCGATGGAACTTCACCTCCGGGCGCAGCCTGAAGACATAGGTCAGGCCGTCGGCCGAGACTTCCCAGCTATCGGCCAGGCTCGGCACGACCTTGCCACTGGCGGTGTCAAAGTCCACCAGGCTATTCATCAACACGTCGGCCGAGGCGTTGGTGGTGGTCAGCGAGTTGTATTGAACGACATCGAACCCTTCCGGGCTGGCCTCGGTGCAGACGCTCAGGGCGGCAGCCTGGGCCAAAGGGCTCAGCAAGAGTGGGGCAAGCAACAGCGGTAGGGCAGCGAGGCGCATGTGTGGATTCCTTTGCAGATCGAAGGCCCATCTGCGAGTGCAGTCTGGAAAAGGCTTACCCTAGTGGCCTGCCCGGCAAATGACTATCCCCTTTTTGTTTTGTGTCCTGCTCGACGGTACGTATTTTCGCTGTTTATTGCGCTTCGGGCGCAGCGAATTAGCGTAAGGTGGCGTGCCGGTACCCTCCATATGGGGGAGCAGGGCGATGCTCTGCGACGAGCGGTCGCTACCATCGATAGCCTTTATCCAAGGCGTCTGGCGCCGTAATTCCGGGGTTTTTGAAAACTCTCTTCACACCAATAGTTGTTGCTATGGGGTCTTTCTGGTATAAAGCAGCGCTCTTTTCTAGGGGCCCGGTTCCTTCACTGTAGGTGTAGCCGGTAAGACCTCTAAAGAAACGCGGCGCCTGGCGCCAAATGACTGAGAGATTAAGCGGCCAACCCATGCCGGGTTGGGCATGTGGTTTTAGAGGGCTGAGGCATGTCGAGAGTATGTCAAGTTACCGGTAAGGGTCCGGTGACTGGGAATAACATTTCCCACGCAAACAACAAAACCCGTCGTCGTTTCCTGCCGAACCTGCAGCATCATCGCTTCTGGGTTGAAGAAGAGAAACGTTTCGTGCGTCTGCGCGTATCTGCCAAAGGCATGCGTATCATCGACAAGCGTGGCATCACTGTCGTGCTGGCCGAAATCCGCAAAGCTGGCAAGATCTAAGGGAGCTAATCATGCGTGAATTGATTCGTTTGATTTCGAGCGCCGGTACTGGTCACTTCTACACTACCGACAAGAACAAGCGCACTACTCCGGACAAAATCGAGATCAAGAAATTTGATCCGGTTGTTCGCAAGCACGTGATCTACAAGGAAGGCAAAATCAAGTAATTGATTTTTCCCTCTTGAGAAAAAGGCCCGTATCGCAAGATACGGGCCTTTTTTGTGGGCCTGGGAAAAGCTTCAGTTGCTCAACCGCACTGAATGCTGACGATGACATTGTCGGCATTGGTCAGCAGGCTGATCCGTCGCGGGACTCGCTTGCGGTCTGATGCATGGCGAGGGCCGGTGACCCGCACCGGTGCGCCATTGGCCAGGGCTCGCACTTCCTCGAGCAACTGAAGGGTGTAGGTCTGGCCGATGGTGTACTCAGCGATGGTGACGTCGCATGAGTCTGGAGTATCTGGCATGTTGCCTCCTTGCGTTGTAGGTCTGGATTGAGGCACGTCCTGTGCGCTCCTGTTGGAAAGGCCGGTATCGCGAGATGCAAGCCTTTTCATGTGTCCCTGGGGACGGCTCGATCCTCCTCCCGGCCATGACCCGTTATGCGGTATTTATTTATGGCTTTTGTTCAAACGCCACGTAGATCTTTCGGCACGTTTCCAGGACTTCCCAGGTGCCACGGAACCCGGCCGGGATGACAAATCGGTCACCGGTGCGCAGGGTCTTGGCATTGCCGTCGGTGTCGCGCAACACCGAAACCCCTTGGACGATTTCGCAGTATTCGTGTTCGGTGAAATTCACCGTCCACTGACCGACTGCGCCTTCCCAGACCCCGGCATTGAGCTGGCCGCACGGGCTGTTGTAGTGGTTGTAGACGGTCTGCTCAGGGTCGCCCTTGAGAATTTTGGCCGCGTCCGGGCGGTAGCGTTCGGCGGCGGTGCCGGCCTGGCTGAAATCGACGATGTCCTGGATGCTCATTCTGGTAATCCCCCCGTGTTTGCTTGGAAAGCCCCGAGTCTATGTTTATTAAAATGAACATCGCAAGGTCGTTTGCCGGCCTTGTGTCAAATATATTGAAACTTGAGGTGTGGCTGGTTTAGGGTGGCGGGTGCCTAGGGCCGATTGCAAGGCTGGCCGGGCAGAATTCCTGACAGCGCCCGCGAAGAACGCGGGTGTCGTATTCAATAAGAGGAGGACACTCGTATGACCACCCTGACTCGTGCCGACTGGGAACAACGTGCCCGCGACCTGAAAATCGAAGGCCGCGCCTACATCAATGGCGAATACACCGATGCGGTCTCCGGCGAGACCTTCGAGTGCATCAGCCCGGTCGATGGCCGTCTGCTGGGCAAGATTGCCAGCTGTGATGCCGCCGACGCCCAGCGCGCCGTGGACAATGCCCGCGCCACGTTCAATTCCGGTGTCTGGTCTCGCCTGGCCCCGGCCAAGCGCAAGGCCGTGATGATCCGCTTCGCCGGCCTGCTCAAGCAAAATGCCCAGGAACTGGCCCTGCTGGAAACCCTGGACATGGGTAAGCCGATCAGCGACTCCCTGGACATCGACGTTCCTGGTGCCGCCCAGGCGCTGAGCTGGAGCGGTGAAGCGATCGACAAGATCTACGATGAAGTGGCCGCGACCCCTCATGATCAACTGGGCCTGGTGACCCGTGAGCCTGTGGGCGTGGTGGGCGCTATCGTGCCGTGGAACTTCCCGCTGATGATGGCGTGCTGGAAACTCGGTCCTGCGCTGTCCACCGGTAACTCGGTGATCCTCAAGCCGTCCGAAAAATCCCCGCTGACCGCCATCCGCATCGCGGCCCTGGCCGTCGAGGCCGGTATCCCCAAAGGCGTGCTCAACGTACTGCCAGGCTACGGCCACACCGTGGGCAAGGCCCTGGCCCTGCACATGGATGTCGATACCCTGGTGTTCACCGGTTCGACCAAGATCGCCAAGCAACTGATGATCTACTCCGGCGAGTCGAACATGAAGCGCGTCTGGCTGGAAGCCGGCGGCAAGAGCCCGAACATCGTGTTTGCCGATGCGCCGGACCTGCAGGCCGCCGCCGAATCCGCTGCTGGCGCAATTGCCTTCAACCAGGGCGAAGTCTGCACCGCCGGTTCACGCCTGCTGGTCGAGCGTTCGATCAAGGACAAGTTCCTGCCACTGGTGATCGAGGCCCTGAAAACCTGGAAGCCAGGCAACCCGCTGGACCCGTCTACCACCGTGGGTGCGTTGGTCGATACCCAGCAAATGAACACCGTGCTGTCGTACATCGAGTCTGGGCATACCGACGGCGCCAAGCTGGTGGCGGGCGGCAAGCGCATCCTCGAGGAAACCGGTGGCACCTACGTGGAGCCGACGATTTTCGACGGCGTGAGCAATGCCATGAAGATTGCCCAGGAAGAAATCTTCGGCCCGGTACTGTCGGTCATCACCTTTGATACCGCCGAGGAGGCTATCCAGATCGCCAACGACACGCCGTATGGCCTGGCCGCAGCGGTATGGACCAAGGACATTTCCAAGGCTCACCTGACCGCCAAGGCACTGCGCGCCGGTAGCGTGTGGGTCAACCAGTACGATGGCGGCGACATGACCGCACCGTTCGGCGGATTCAAGCAATCGGGCAACGGCCGTGACAAGTCGCTGCACGCGTTCGACAAGTACACCGAGCTGAAGGCGACCTGGATCAAGCTGTAAGCCTTTCAGGGAGCCTGGCTCCCTGAACGACGTAGATCCCTTGTGGGAGCGAGCTTGCTCGCGATAGCGGTATGACAGTCGACGTCGTGTTGAATGTTGCGCCGCCATCGCGAGCGGGTTCGCTCCCACATTGCTTTGTGCCACACATAAGAATATCCACAGGAGCGTGGAACATGCGTTGGGCGACTTATTTCGCCGTTCTGGCCTCGGTCCTGAGTGTCGGCCTCGCCCTGGGCGTGAGCATGCCGTTGGTGTCGTTTCGCCTGGAAAGCTGGGGTTATGGCGCGTTTGCAATCGGGGTGATGGCGGCCATGCCGGCAATTGGCGTCCTGCTGGGGGCGAAGATCTCCAGCCACCTGGCGGCTCGCCTGGGTACGGCTAACCTGATGCGCCTGTGCTTGTGGGCCGGAGCCCTCTCCATTGGCCTGCTGGCGTTGTTGCCCAGCTACCCGGTGTGGCTGGTACTGCGGCTGATGATCGGGGTCATCCTGACCATCGTGTTCATTCTCGGCGAGAGCTGGATCAACCAGTTGGTGGTTGAGCAATGGCGTGGCCGGCTGGTGGCGCTGTATGGCTGCAGCTATGCCTTGAGTCAATTGGCTGGACCGTTGTTGCTGGGGGTGCTGGGCACCGACAACGATATCGGTTTCTGGGTCGGGGTCGCGCTGCTGGTGACTTCGCCGCTGGTCTTGATGGGGCGTAGCGGGGCACCGAGCAGCGAAGCCCTGAGTGTGACCTTCAGTGACCTGTTGGGTTTCTGCCGTGGCCTGCCGGCGATCGCTTGGGCGGTGTCGTTGTTTGCTGCGTTCGAGGCGATGATCCTGACCCTGCTTCCGGTGTATTGCCTGCAACAGGGGTTCACCGCAGAAATTGCCCTGGCCATGGTCAGCACCGTGGTAGTCGGCGATGCGTTGCTGCAATTGCCCATTGGCGCCCTCGCGGACTATCTGTCGCGGCGCACCTTGTTTGCCGGCTGCGCGGTGATTCTGATGCTGTCGAGCCTGGCGATTCCGCTGTTGCTCGATACCTTGCTGATCTGGCCGCTGTGGGTGCTGTTCGGTGCCAGTGCCGGCGGCTTGTTCACCTTGTCGCTGATTCTGGTGGGCGAGCGTTATCGCGATGATGCGCTGGTGCGGGCCAACGCCCACATCGCCCAACTCTGGGGTATCGGTTGCTTGATTGGCCCGCTTGCAGCGGGTGCCGGCAGTCAGTGGGTCAGCGGACACGCCTTGCCATTACTGATGGCGGCCGGGGCCTTTGGCCTGGTGTTGTTGTTGCTGCGCCAAGGGGCGTTTGGCGAGGCGGCGGCGCCGATCTGAGATCCGGGTTTACAGTATCCGCTCCAGGCCCAGGGTGTCGCTGAACCAGGCATTGAAGCGGCGCCACCAGTTTCCCGGCTCGCGAGTCAGGGTGTGCAGCTTGCCATCGTCTTCAGTGACCCAGACCAGTTGGCCCTCTTGTAACCGCACCGCATAGCTGAGAGGAGGCGCCATGCCTTCCAGGGCGAGTTCACGAACACGCTCGGCAAGCGCCGGGCTGTCGACCAGCACCCCGACTTCGGTGTTCCACAGCACCGAGCGCGGGTCGAAGTTGAATGAGCCGATGAACGCCTTTTGGCGATCGAAGATGATCGCCTTGCTGTGCAGGCTGGATTCGGAGCCGCGGTAGCTGGAACTGCGAAACAGGCTTGGCCCGCTACCGCCGCCTTCGCCCGGTTGCCGGCGTAGTTCAAACAGTTGCACGCCGTGCTCCAGCAGCGCCTTGCGGTAAGGGGCGTAGCCGCCGTGGACGGCGGGCACATCGGTGGCCTCCAGCGAGTTGGTCAGGAAGCTGACGGACACTCCGGCATCGGCCCGCCCGGTGAGATACACCAGTCCGGGTGGGCCGGGCACAAAGTAGGCTGAGATCATGATCAGCTCTTTGCTCACCCCTTGCAGTTCGGGGGCCAGTTGGGTGGTCAGTAGCAGTTGCGGATCCGGCTCACCCTTGGCCAGCACTTTGCTCGGAGCGTCCCACAACGCCTGGTTCCAGGCCCAGATCAGCTCGCTGCGCCAGAGGTCCAGGCGCGGATCGGTCTGGTAGGCCTTCAACTGCTGGTACAGGGCCTGGTTTTGCCGATGGCTTTCGTCCAGGGACGCTTGCAGCTGCGCGCGGGTCTCGGCCAGGTCCTTGGCCGTGGGCTGGCTGGAGACAAACTCATCGATCGGCTTGCTCAGGGCGCTGTTCCAGTACTGATCGAAGCTGTGGCCGAGCTGCTCAGCGACGGGTCCGACACCCAGCAGGTCGATGTCGGTGAAATTCAGCTTGGGCTGCGCATCGAAGTACTCGTCGCCCAGGTTGCGCCCGCCGACAATGGCGGCGCTGTTGTCCGCCAGCCACAGCTTGTTGTGCATGCGCCGGTGCTGCAGCGAGAGATTGAGCAGGCGGCCCATGGTGCGAGTGACGCCGGTGCTGCGGCCCAATTCCAGCGGATTGAACAGGCGAATCTGAATCTGTGGGTGAGCGGCCAGTGTGGCAATGGTCTGGACCTGGCCATCGCTGGTGAGGTCGTCGAGCAGGATGCGCACGCGCACGCCTCGGTCAGCGGCCTTGAGCAGTTCGCTGACCAGCAGTCGGGTACTGATACCGTCGTGGACGATGTAGTACTGCAGGTCGAGGCTGCGCTGCGCATTGCGGATCAACTCGGCACGGGCGGCGAAGGCTTCGCTGCTGTCCGATAGCAGGCGAAATCCGGATCGCCCTTCATGGGGGGCGGCCTGGGCCTGGATCGAGCGCCCGAAAGAGGACTCGGCAGCAGGCAATGCCTGGCTAGGCTCGCGGGGCACGTTGAGCGAGGCGCAACTGCTCAGCAACGCGGCGAGCATCAGGCAGAGCAGGGCGTTTTTTCGGCGCAAGTCGAATGTTCCTGCAGATGGGCAGGTAGGGAGTATGGCACGGCTGGCGAAGTCGTCGCGGCGTGCCGATGGCGCCTGGGAAGCTCTCGGGCATCGAGTTCCCAGATGAACTAGCTGGCCTCGGCCAGCAGGGCGATCGCCGCTGCACCCACCTTACGCACCGCTTCCTCGACCTGAGCCGTGGGTTTGGCTGCGTAGTTCATGCGCAGGCAATTACGGTACTTGCCTGAGGCGGAGAAAATACTGCCAACGGCGATCTGTACGCCCTGGTCGAGCAGCACCCGATTGAGCTTGAGCGTATCAAACCCTTCCGGCAGTTCGACCCACAGCATGAAGCTGCCCTGGGGGCGGCTGGCGCGGGTGCCGAGGGGAAAGTAGCGGCTGACCCAATCGAGCATCAGGTCGCGATTGCGCTGGTATTGGTTACGCATTCGCCGTAGATGCGGCTCGAAATGCCCGCCCTTGAGAAACTCGGCGATGGCAATTTGCGGTTGTGGCGCGGTCGAGCCGGTGCTGATGTATTTCATGTGCAGCACCCGCTCCAGGTACCGTCCGGGAGCGACCCAGCCAATCCGCAGCCCAGGTGCCAGGGTCTTGGAGAACGAACTGCAGAGCAGCACGCGACCGTCTTCATCGAAGGACTTGATGGTGCGCGGTCGAGGGTAGGTGTAGGCCAGTTCGCCATACACATCGTCTTCGATAATCGCCACGTCAAACCGTTGTGCCAGGGTCAACAGCGCACGTTTGCGCGACTCCGGCATGATGTAGCCGAGCGGGTTGTTGCAGTTGGGGGTCAACTGTATGGCTTTGATCGGCCACTGCTCGAGGGCCAGTTCCAGGGCGTCGAGACTGATCCCGGTGAGGGGGTCGGTGGGAATCTCCAGGGCCTTCATACCCAGCCCCTTGAGGGTCTGCATGGCGCCGTGAAAGCTCGGCGAGTCCACCGCGACGATGTCGCCTGGTTCGCAGATGGCGCGAATGCTGGTGGACAACGCTTCGTGGCAGCCCGTGGTGATCACCAGGTCGCTGGCGCTCAGTTGGCTGCCTGAATCGAGCAGCAGGCGGGCGATCTGCTCGCGCAGTTCCAGCACCCCGTAGATATTGTCGTAGTACAGCCCCGGCATGTCCTGGCGCCGACTGATCCGCGCCAGGCTGCGCAGCAGGGGCTGCATGGTCGGTGTGGTGATATCCGGCATGCCGCGGCCCAGTTGCACCACGTCCTTGCGTGGCACGGCGCGGATCAGCTCCAGCACCTGGTCCCACTGGGAGATGTCGACCGGGCGCTGGGCCGGGCGGCCTACCGCCGGCAGTTCGGGCAGTTCCCGCCCCACAGGGACAAAGTAGCCGGACTTGGGCTTGGGCCGCGCCAGCCCGCTGTCCTCCAGCACCCGATAGGCCTGCTGCACCGTGCTCAGGCTGACCCCATGCTCGACACTCAAGGCCCGCACGGAAGGCAGACGGTCACCGGGCCGGTAGAAGCCCTGTTCGATGCGCGTGCCGAGCAATTCGGCGAGGTTGACGTACAGCGTCATGTTTCAGCCTCGGTGTGAGAGGAGGGACCAGTACAGATCAGGAAAAAAACCATCATTCAGCGGTTAATTCAGCAAATCTGTATGGAGGTAATACAGGTCCATTGAATCTGTAATGGTTTTGCCTGCCCGCGCATCATGGAATCTCTGGCTACCCAAGTAAACAGGAGCACTAAAAATGAACGGCTTGAGCGATGTGCGGCTGACGTTACACAGTCAGGAACTGGTGGCAGGGCACGACCAGGGCATGCCGACGGCGATCCGCAATGCCCCGTCCTGCCTGGGGCGCTGGGGTTTGCTGTGGCACCGTCTGCACACGCGCAAGACCCTGCTCGAACTCACCCCGGAACAACTGCGCGATGTCGGCTTGAGTCGTGAGCAGGCGAGGGAAGAGGGGCTGAAGCCGTTCTGGCAGCTTTGAGCGGCTCTTCGGATCAGGCCAGCTCTTTGAGTCGGTGCCACAACATCCCCAGGGCCAGCAATGGCGAGCGCAAGTAGCGGCCGCCCGGGAAGGTCACGTGCGGTACTTTGGCGAACAGGTCGAAACCGCCGCTGTGCTGGCCGCTGATGGCTTCACCCAGTAGTTTGCCGGCCAGGTGAGTGGCATTCACCCCGTGTCCGGAGTACGCCTGGGCGTAATACACATTCGGCTGGTCCTTGAGCCGGCCAATCTGGGGCAGGCGGTTGGCGCCGATGCCGATCATGCCGCCCCACTGATAGTCGATCTTCACCGCGCTCAATTGCGGGAAAACCTCCAGCATCTTCGGTCGCATGTAGGCGCCGATGTCCGCCGGATCGCGGCCCGAATAGTGGCAGGCGCCGCCGAACAGCAGGCGTCGGTCTGCCGAAAGCCGGTAGTAGTCCAGCGCCACGCGTTGGTCGCACACGGCCATGTTCTGCGGCAGCAGGGCGTGGGCCTGCTCTTCACTCAAGGGTTCGGTGGCGATGATGTAGCTGCCGGCGGGCAGCACTTTGCCGCTCAGGTGCGGGTTGAGGTGATTGAGGTAGGCGTTGCAGCCCAGCACCAGGGTCTTGGCGCGGACCGAACCTTGCGCGGTGTGGACCTTGACCTCGGGCCCGTAGTCGATGCGGGTCACTGCCGATTGCTCGAACAGACGGACCCCCAGTTGCTGGGCGGCAGCGGCTTCACCCAGGGCCAGGTTCAGCGGGTGCAGGTGCCCCGAGCCCATGTCGATCAGTCCGCCCACGTAGCGGTCTGAGCCCACCACGCTGTGCATCTCGTGCGCTTGCAGCAGGCGGGTGGTGTGGCGATAACCGAGGCTGCGCAGTTCGTCCGCGTCCGCGGCGAAACCTTCCAAGTCGCGGGGTTTGTTGGCGAGGTCGCAGTAGCCCCAGGTCAGGTCGCAGGGGATCTGGAACTGCTCGACCCGCTGGCGAACGATGTCCACCGCCTCCAGGCCCATCAGTTTCATCTGGCGTACGCCTTCGGCCCCCAGCACATTGCTGAATTGGTCCAGGCCATGGCCGACACCACGAATCAACTGCCCGCCATTACGTCCGCTGGCGCCCCAGCCGATTTTGTGTGCTTCCAGCAGCACCACGCGAAGACCGCGCTGGGCCAGTTCAATGGCTGTGTTCAGGCCGGAAAAACCACCGCCCACCACGCACACGTCGGCCAGTTGCTCACCGGCAAGTACCGGATGATCCGGCTGCGGCAGGCTGCTGGCGGCGTAATAGGAGGCGATATGGGTGCTCGGGACAGGCGGCTGAACACGGGCAGTCATGGGTTGATCCTGATTATCGGGTGTTGAGTAAATTTTACGGAGCATAAGCCGGACCTTTCTGCCTGGGCAACACTGGTCGGTTGTTGCTGTCTGGCGCAGGGCTTTTAGGGCAAAATCCGACCTTGTTCACCTTAGGGGTATTTGTTTCGATGAGCTGCAACCGCGAGACCGTTCGTACCCTGCGCCAGCAGATTCCCTCGTTCGAGTGCGTGCCCGGCTGTCATGACTGCTGTGGTCCGGTCACCACGTCGCCGGAAGAAATGTCCCGCCTGCCGCGCAAGACTCGCGCCGAGCAGGATGCCGCCCTGGACGAGCTGAACTGCGTACACCTGGGTCCCAATGGCTGCACCGTGTATGGCGAGCGGCCGCTGATCTGTCGCTTGTTCGGCACCACCAAGACCCTGCCATGCCCCAACGGTCGCGGACCGGTGGAGTTGATCCACCCACGGGTCGAGGCGCAGGTGTTCGAGTACATGGCTGCTAACCGACAGGTTTTGGTGTAGGTCACAGCGCACGGACACTTACCACAGGCCTCAATCCGGAATCGGCAAGCTCAGGCTCTCCTTCACCTCTTCCATCACGATGTAGCTCTTGGACTCACGCACGTGGGGCAGTTTGAGCAGGATATCGCCGAGCAATTTGCGGTACGAGGCCATCTCGGAAATCCGTGCCTTCACCAGGTAGTCGAAGTCCCCGGATACCAAGTGGCATTCCAGTACGTGCGGCAGTTTCAGCACCGCGCGGCGGAACTCTTCGAAGGTGTCACCGGACTTGTAGTCCAGGCTGATCTCGACGAACACCAGCAAGCTGCCCTTGAGGTGTTGCGGATTGAGCCGGGCGTTGTAGCCCATGATGATCCCTTCGCGCTCCAGGCGCCGCACCCGCTCGGTACAGGGCGTGGTCGACAGGCCGACCTTCTCCCCCAGCTCAGTAAACGAAATGCGCCCGTCAGCCTGGAGGATGCGCAGGATGTTGCGGTCGATCTTGTCCAGCTCACGTTTGGTTTGAGTGTTGGTCCGCATAGGGGATGCGCCTCCGTGAAAAGCCAAATTGCCGAGAATTGTCGCCAAATATAGGCACTTATATAGTGAAAAGCACTGGCAAATGTTTTTTACACTGCGCTCATCATTGCTTGTACACAACAACGTCAGCGGTTTGCCGCGATGAGGGATAAAAAAATGCGCGTTCTGGTCTTGGGTAGCGGCGTAATCGGTACCGCCAGTGCCTACTATCTGGCTCGGGCCGGCTTTGAAGTGACGGTCGTGGATCGTCAACCGGCCGCTGCCATGGAAACCAGTTTCGCCAACGCCGGCCAGGTATCGCCGGGCTATGCGTCGCCATGGGCTGCTCCGGGTGTGCCGCTCAAGGCCATCAAGTGGCTGTTGCAGCGCCACGCCCCGCTGGCCATCAAGGCCACCGCCGATATCGACCAGTACCTGTGGATGGCGCAGATGCTGCGCAACTGTACCGCCAGCCGTTATGCGGTGAACAAGGAGCGCATGGTCCGCCTGTCCGAGTACAGCCGTGACTGCCTCGACGAATTGCGCGCCGAAACCGGTATCGCCTACGAAGGCCGCAGCCTGGGGACCACCCAGCTGTTCCGTACCCAGGCGCAACTGGATGGCGCCGCCAAGGACATCGCTGTACTCAAGGAGTCCGGTGTGCCGTTCGAGCTGCTCGACCGCGCCGGCATTGCCCGCGTCGAACCGGCCCTGGCCAGCGTCACCGACATCCTGGCCGGTGCCCTGCGCCTGCCGAACGACCAGACCGGCGACTGCCAGATCTTCACCACCCGCCTGGCGGAAATGGCGATCAAGCTGGGCGTTGAATTCCGCTTCGGTCAGGACATCCAGCGCCTGGACTTCGCCGGTGACCGGATCAACGGTGTGTGGATTGACGGCAAGCTGGAAACCGCCGACCGCTACGTGCTGGCGCTGGGCAGTTACTCGCCGCAGTTGCTCAAGCCGTTGGGCATCAAGGCCCCGGTGTATCCGCTCAAGGGTTACTCGCTGACCGTGCCGATCACCAATCCGGCCATGGCTCCGACCTCGACCATTCTCGACGAGACCTACAAGGTCGCGATCACCCGTTTCGACAACCGCATCCGCGTCGGTGGCATGGCGGAGATTGCCGGTTTTGACCTGTCGCTGAACCCGCGTCGGCGTGAAACGCTGGAGATGATCGTCAACGATCTCTATCCTCAGGGCGGCGACCTGCAGCAAGCCAGTTTCTGGACCGGCCTGCGTCCGACCACGCCGGATGGCACGCCGATTGTTGGTGCCACCCCGTTCAAGAACCTGTTCCTGAACACCGGTCACGGCACGCTCGGCTGGACCATGGCCTGTGGCTCCGGCCGCCTGCTCGCCGATCTGATGGCCAAGAAAACGCCGCAGATCAGCGCCGAAGGCCTCGATATTTCTCGCTATGGCAACACCCACCAGGAGTCTGCAAAACATGTCAATCCAGCGCCAGCTCACCAATGAGCGTTTGAGCCAGATCGTAGTCCACAGCGGTACGGTGTACCTGGCAGGACAGGTCGGCGACGACATGAACGCCGGAGTTGAACAGCAGACCCGCGAGACCCTGGCCAACATCGAGCGTTTGCTCGATCTGGCCGGTACCGACAAGACCCGGTTACTGTCGGCGACGATCTACCTGAAAGACATCGATGCCGACTTCCAGGGCATGAACAGTGTCTGGGACAGCTGGCTGCCGAAAAACGTCGCGCCAGCGCGGGCGACGGTGGAAGCCAAGCTGTGCGAACCAGAAATCCTGGTAGAAGTGTCGATAGTCGCCGCTCTGCCGTAAACGATCCCTCTGCCGGTGCTGTTGGCGGTTCATACTGTCTTCAGCGCCGGTTTTTTCTTCCCTCCCCGCCAACCGCCTGGAAGCCTGCCGCCATGCGTCCTGCTCGTGCCCTGATTGATCTGCAAGCCCTGCGTCACAACTACCAACTGGCCCGTGAAGTCTCGGGGGCGCGCGCCCTCGCGGTGATCAAGGCCGATGCCTATGGCCATGGCGCAGTGCGCTGTGCCCAGGCGCTGGAAGCGGATGCCGATGGGTTTGCCGTAGCCTGCATCGAAGAAGCCCTGGAGCTGCGCGCTGCTGGCATCCGTGCGCCGGTGTTGCTGCTCGAAGGCTTTTTCGAAGCCGATGAGCTGTCGCTGATCGTCGAGCAGGATTTGTGGTGTGTGGTGCATTCGTTGTGGCAGCTCGAAGCGATCGAGCAGGCGACGCTGCGCAAGCCGATCACCGTCTGGCTCAAGCTGGACTCGGGCATGCACCGCGTCGGCCTGCATCCTGCGGATTATCAGGCGGCGTATCAACGGCTGCTGGCCAGCGGCAAGGTCGCGAAAATCGTGCTGATGAGCCACTTCGCCCGCGCCGATGAGCTCGATAGCAGCAGTGCAGGCGAGCAGGTCGCGGTATTTGAAGCTGCGCGCCAGGGCTTGTCGGCGCAGGTCAGCCTGCGTAACTCGCCGGCCGTGCTGGGTTGGCCGCAGGTGCCCAGCGACTGGGTGCGCCCCGGCATCATGCTGTATGGCGCCACCCCGTTCGAGGAAGCCAACTCTGTGGCCGCGCGTTTACAGCCGGTGATGACCCTGGAGTCGAAAGTCATCAGTGTGCGCGAATTGCCGGCCGGCGAACCCGTGGGTTATGGCGCCCGTTACATCACGCCAAAACCCATGCGCCTGGGTGTGGTCGCCATGGGCTATGCCGACGGTTATCCGCGGCAGGCGCCGACCGGTACGCCGGTGCTGGTGGCGGGGCAGCGCAGTCAGTTGTTGGGGCGTGTGTCGATGGACATGCTGTGTATCGATTTGACCGATGTGCCCCAGGCTGGCCTGGGTTCGACGGTCGAGTTATGGGGCAAAAACATCCTCGCCAGCGATATCGCGATGGCTGCGGGCACCATTCCTTACCAGATCTTCTGCAACCTGCGTCGGGTGCCACGGCTCTATTCCGAGGCCTGACGGGCCGCGGGGTACAGCCGCTGGGGCGCTGGCGAACCGGACCTGGGCTCAAGTGTTGTAAATACTGAACGCTGTCGCCATGATAACGCTCAATATTTACATAACCTGAATCCTGGGAGGCAAATGCATTGGACGTCGGTGAACGACTGCAATCGATCCGCAAACTAAAAGGTCTTTCCCAGCGTGAGCTCGCCAAACGCGCGGGTGTGACCAACAGCACCATTTCCATGATCGAGAAAAACAGTGTCAGCCCTTCCATCAGTTCGCTGAGGAAGGTGCTTGGCGGCATCCCCATGTCCATGGTCGAGTTCTTTTCCGAAGAGATCCTCCAGGAAAAACCAACGCAGATCGTCTATAAAGCCAACGAGCTGATCGATATCTCCGATGGCGCGGTGACCATGAAACTGGTGGGCAAGGCCCATCCGAGCCGTGCAATCGCCTTCCTCAACGAGATCTATCCACCGGGTGCCGATACCGGTGAAGAGATGCTTACCCACGAAGGGGAGGAAACCGGGATTCTGCTCGAAGGGCGCCTGGAATTGGTGGTCGGGCTTGAGACCTTCGTGCTCGAAGCCGGTGACAGCTACTATTTTGAAAGCACCAAGCCACATCGTTTCCGCAATCCGTTTGATGCGCCTGCGCGACTAATCAGCGCAGCCACACCAGCCAATTTCTAAGAAAAGAGGCGTCCGCCAAGGTTTTTCGAGGCGCCCGAGCAGTATTTCGCCATGACTTAATACCCCTAGGACTTTAGGGTTGTTTCAGTGTGGCGGGCTAACCGTTATACTTGCGCCCGCCTGCGAAACCGTGGCCGTGGGCGTGACTAGCCACCATTGAGGGTGTACGCGTGAACCTAATTATGAAAATGCTGGCCGCACCAGCAACCGTATTGGCCCTTTGGGCAGTCAGCGCTCAAGCTGCGACCAACGACGATATTGCCAAGCGCCTTGAACCAGTCGGCCAGGTCTGTGTGCAAGGTCAGGAGTGCAAGGGGATGGAAGTCGCTGCTTCGGCAGGCGGCGGCGGGGCGAAAACCCCGGATGAGATTATTGCCAAACATTGCAACGCTTGCCACGGTAGTGGCCTGCTGGGCGCACCGAAAATCGGTGACACTGCAGCCTGGAAAGAGCGTGCCGATCACCAGGGCGGCCTTGACGGCATCCTGGCCAAGGCCATTACCGGGATCAACGCAATGCCTCCTAAAGGCACCTGCGCAGACTGCTCCGATGATGACCTCAAAGGCGCCATCCAGAAGATGTCCGGCCTGAAATAAGCCGCCGTCTTCAGCAAAAAAAGCCGCTTGCGAGCGGCTTTTTTGTGCCTGGGATTTGACCTCAAGACTGGTCATGGCACGCAAGACCCGGCAAGCTCGGGTTAGCGTCATTCATGGATAGGTCGGGAGGGGTCTGATGGTGCAGTCCGTTTCAATCGAGCAGGCAGTCGATGAAGTACTGGCGCGGTTACCCGCGCACATCCACCTCGGCATGCCGTTGGGATTAGGCAAACCCAACCGCTTCGTCAACGCGCTCTATCAACGCATCGCCCAACTGCCCGAGCGCCAGCTGACGGTCTACACCGCTTTGAGCCTGGGTCGTCCGCCCCTGGGCGACGGCCTGCAGCGACGGTTCCTGGAGCCTTTCATCGAGCGCGTGTTTGGCGACTACCCGGAGTTGGACTTCCTCGCTGACCTGCGTAAAGACCAACTGCCCGCAAACATCCACATCCAGCAGTTTTTCATGCAGCCTGGCAGCTTGCTGCACAGCGCTTCGGCACAGCAGGACTACGTCAGCAGCAATTACAGCCACGCCGCCCGGGATATCAACGCCGCCGGCTTGAACCTGGTGGCGCAACTGGTGGCCCACGACCCACAGCACCCTGGCCGCCTGAGCCTGAGCTGCAATCCCGATATCACCCTCGACCTGCTGCCCATGATTGCCAAGCGCAGGGCGGCGGGTGAAACCATCCTGATGCTCGGCCAGGTGCACAGCGACCTGCCGTACATGCCCGGTGATTCAGAAGTCGACCGCGAGACGTTCGACTGGCTGATCGACGAGGAGGAGCGCAGTACCCTGTTTTCCACCCCCAACATGCCGGTGGGTTTCCAGGATCATTTCATCGGCTTGCACGCCAGCACCCTGGTGCGCGACGGTGGCACCCTGCAGATCGGCATTGGCTCCATGGGCGATGCGCTGACCGCCGCGTTGCTCGCGCGGCAAGCGGACAACGAGCATTACCGCGCGCTGCTGACCGACCTCGACGCGCACTACTGGGCACCCCTGATCAGTCGCGAAGGGGGCGTCGAGCCTTTTGCCAAAGGGTTGTACGGTTGCAGCGAAATGTTCGTCAACGGCCTGTTGGCGTTGTCTGACGCCGGCATCGTGCGGCGCAAGGTTTACCCCGACGTTGCCCTGCAACAGCAGGCCAATGCCGGCACCCTGGATGAGTCGGTGGCGCAGGGCGGGGTGTCGATTCACGGTGGATTTTTCCTCGGCCCGCGCAGCTTCTACCAACGCCTGCGCGATCTGCCCCAGGACCAGCTCGGCGAATTCAACATGACCGCCATCAGCTATATCAACGAGCTGTACGGGCAGGAGCAGCTCAAGCGCCTGCAGCGCCAGGATGCACGCTTCATCAACAGTGCCTTCACCATGACCCTGATGGGGGCCGGGGTAGCGGACCAACTGGAGGATGGGCGAGTGCTGAGTGGGGTCGGCGGACAATACAACTTTGTCGTCCAGGGCCATGCCCTGGAGGGCGCGCGCTCGATCCTGATTCTGCGCAGTTGCCGTGAGTCGGGCGGCGACATCAGCTCCAACATCGTCTGGCAGTACGGCCACTGCACGATCCCGCGCCACTTGCGCGACATCGTGATCACCGAGTACGGGATCGCCGACCTGCGCGGTCAAACCGATGCCAAGGTCATCGAATTGCTGCTGAACATCAGCGATTCACGTTTCCAGCCGGGCTTGATCGAGCAGGCGCAGAAAGCCGGCAAGCTGGCCAAGGATTTCCGCCTGCAAGAGCGCTTCACCGACAACACCCCGCAGCGCTTGCAGGCCATCGCCGCACGGCACCCACAGTTGTTCCCGGAGTATCCGTTGGGCAGTGATTTTTCCAGCGAGGAACGGGACTTGTTGCGGGCGTTGAACTGGCTCAAGAGCAAATTCAAGCTGACCGAGATCCTCCAGTTGGGCAAGGCCGCGCTGGATGCGCCGCAGGCGTCGGAGTACCCGCAGCACCTGGCGCGCATGCAACTGACGACGCCTGAGGGCTTGAAGGAGGATCTGTATCAGCGCTTGCTGCTGGCAGGCTTGAAGGCCACGGCGCAGTAGCAGCCCCCACCGAACACTGGTGGGAGCGAGCCGGGGGCATTACTCGATGAACGTCACTACGCCGCCTGCCAGGGATTTGACCCGGGCCAGGGATTCCACGCGGTAGCCTTGGGAGTCCAGCTCGGCACGGCCGCCCTGGAACGACTTTTCGATCACGATGCCCAGGCCGGCCACGGTGGCGCCTGCCTGCTTGATGATCGAAATCAGGGCCTGGGACGCCTTACCGTTGGCCAGGAAGTCGTCGATGATCAACACGCGGTCGCTGCTGGTCAGGTGGCGCGGGGAGATGGCCACGGTGCTTTCGGTCTGCTTGGTGAACGAGTAAACGGTCGCCGACAGCAGGTTTTCAGTCAGGGTCAGGGACTGGTGCTTGCGGGCGAAGATCACCGGAACGCCCAGGTTCAGGCCGGTCATGATAGCCGGGGCGATGCCCGAGGCTTCGATGGTGACGATCTTGGTGATCCCCGAATCCTTGAACAGCGCGGCGAATTCGTCGCCGATCAGCTTCATCAACGCCGGGTCGATCTGATGGTTCAGAAAGGCGTCGACTTTCAGGACCTGGTCGGAAAGCACGATGCCTTCTTCGCGAATTTTCTTGTGCAGTGCTTCCACAACAGCTTCCTCTGGTGGCGCGACGGGCGCCGAAAGTAGATTAAAAAGTAGTCGATTCTAGCGCTTTAACATCGCGCGTATATCTGCCAATGCGGTATTACCGCGCACGGCTTTGACTTCGGTCGGGGTGTCGTCATTGCCTTCCCAGGCCAGGTCGTCCGGCGGCAACTCATCGAGGAACCGGCTCGGGGAGCAGTCGATGATCTCGCCGTACTGCTTGCGCTTGGCGGCGAAGGTGAAGGCCAGGGTCTGGCGTGCGCGGGTAATCCCGACATAGGCCAGGCGCCGTTCTTCCTCGATGGTGTCGGCTTCGATACTGGAGCGGTGCGGGAGGATTTCCTCCTCCATGCCCATGATGAATACGTAGGGAAATTCCAGGCCCTTGGAGGCGTGCAAAGTCATCATCTGCACGCCTTCGGCGCCGTCTTCCTCTTCCTGCTGACGTTCGAGCATGTCACGCAGGACCAGCTTGCCGATGGCATCCTCCACGGTCATGTCGCCTTCTTCGTCCTTCTCGAGGGTGTTCTTCAACGCCTCGATCAGGAACCAGACGTTGCCCATGCGGTAGTCGGCGGCCTTGTCGCTGGAGCTGTTGGTGCGCAGCCAGTTTTCGTAGTCGATGTCCATGACCATGCTGCGCAGGGCCGAAATCGGATCTTCGCCGGCGCACTGCTCGCGGACCTTGTCCATGAAGCGCTTGAAGCGCGCCAGGCGGTCGGTGAAGCGGCTATCCAGGTGCTCGCCCAGGCCGATCTCGTCGGTGGCGGCGTACATCGAAATCTTGCGTTCGGTAGCGTAGTTGCCGAGTTTTTCCAGGGTGGTCGAGCCGATTTCCCGGCGCGGGACGTTGATCACGCGCAGGAAGGCGTTGTCGTCATCCGGGTTCACAATCAGCCGGAAGTAGGCCATCAGGTCCTTCACTTCCTGGCGTCCGAAAAAGCTGTTACCGCCGGACAGGCGATACGGCACCTGGTGGTGCTGCAACTTCAGCTCGATCAGCTTGGCCTGGTAGTTACCCCGGTACAGGATCGCAAAATCGCTGTACGGGCGGTCGGTACGCAGGTGCAGACTGAGGATCTCCACGGCCACGCGCTCGGCTTCGGCGTCTTCGTTGCGGCAGCGGATCACGCGGATCTCGTCACCGTGGCCCATCTCGCTCCACAGCTGCTTTTCAAACTCGTGGGGGTTGTTGGAGATCAGCACGTTGGCGCAACGCAGGATGCGGCTGGTGGAGCGGTAGTTCTGCTCCAGCATCACCACTTTCAAGGACGGGTAGTCGTCCTTGAGCAGCATCAGGTTTTCCGGACGGGCGCCGCGCCAGGCGTAGATCGACTGGTCGTCGTCGCCCACCACGGTGAACTGGTTGCGCTTGCCGATCAGCAACTTCACCAGCAGGTACTGGCTGGCGTTGGTGTCCTGATATTCGTCCACCAGCAGGTAGCGAACTTTGTTCTGCCACTTTTCGAGGATATCGGCGTGTTCCTGGAACAGCTTGACCGGCAACAGGATCAGGTCGTCGAAGTCCACCGCGTTGAACGCCTTGAGCGTGCGCTGGTAGTGGGTGTAGACGATGGCCGCGGTCTGTTCCTTTGGATTGCGCGCATTTTCCAGCGCCTCGGGCGGCAGGATCAGGTCGTTCTTCCAGGCGCCGATCATGTTCTTGATCTCGTCGACGCCGTCGTCGCCCGAGTATTCCTTCTGCATGATGTCGGTCATCAGGGCTTTGACGTCGGTCTCGTCGAAGATCGAGAAACCGGGCTTGTAGCCCAGGCGCACATGCTCCTTGCGGATGATGTTCAGCCCCAGGTTGTGGAAGGTGCACACCGTCAGGCCGCGGCCTTCACCGCCCTTGAGCAGGGTGCCGACGCGCTCCTTCATCTCGCGCGCCGCCTTGTTGGTAAAGGTCATGGCGACGATGTACTGGGCGCGGATGCCGCAGTTCTGGATCAGATGCGCAATCTTGCGGGTGATCACGCTGGTCTTGCCGGAGCCAGCGCCGGCGAGCACCAAAAGAGGGCCGCCGACGTAGCTCACGGCTTCTTGCTGCCGGGGATTGAGTCGGGACATGGCGGAAAAAGGAGTCGTTTGCGAAAAGGGCGGGCATTTTAACAGGATGCACGGATTCTGCCGCCTCTCTCCGACTTGTGACGTAGCACTCGATCTGTATTTGCCGGTTTTGTTACTTTCGCGCAGGATGCAGGGAGAATTTGCGTCTAATGTTCGATCTCTGAAGTGGCACAAATTTATGATTGAGAATCAATGACATTTGTCATTGTTCAGCTGTGCGTCATAATGCCACCGCCAACATCTTTGCAGAGTCTAGGGAGCTAGCTTGTCTACGCCTGTCGAACCCTTGCGTTTGCTGCTGCTGGCCGAAGAGCCAGTATGGGCAGCGTTGTTGCGCGAGTGTCTGGCTCCGATGGGGAGCTCGGCTGTGCTGATCAGTGCACCGACCTGGGAGTCGGTGAGCAGTCTATTTACCGATAATCGCTCTGCGGTCCTGCTGACTATTCCTGCTCTGCAACCGGAACCTGGGCGGTGCAGCCTGCCGACGGTGTTGCTGCTCGAACATGAACCCCTCAACCCACCGGACGGTGTCAGCGACTGGCTGGTGCGCGATGCGCTGGATGCCGGCATCCTGCGGCGTTGCCTGCGGCATGTGCGTGAACGCGGGGTGCTGGAAAACACCTTGCAACGTCTTGCCGAACAGGACCCCTTGACCGGCATCGCCAATCGCCAGGGCTTCCAGACCTTGCTAGCCACGCGCCTGGCGGAAAACGACGGCCGGGGCCTGGCGCTGGGGCACCTGGATCTCGACAATTTTCGCTACGCCAACGACGCCCTGGGCCATCAGGCCGGCGACCGATTGATCCTGCAGGTGGTCGCGCGGCTCAAAAGCCAGCTTGAGGCCGGTGATCAACTGGCGCGCCTGGGCAGTGACGAATTTGCCTTGCTCATCGACACCCGCCGCGCGCCGCAACGCGCCGAGTGGATGGCCGAGCGCATCACCGAAGCCTTGTCCGAACCCTACTGGATCGACGGTGAAAGCCTGTTGATCGGCGCCAGCCTGGGGATTGCCCACGCGCGTGCCCAGGCCGGTGCCGACCCGCTGATGTGGCATGCCCATATCGCCATGCAGCAGGCCAAGAGCACCCAGGGTTGCACCTTCCATATCTTCAACGAGCGGATCAACCGCAACGCCCGCAGCATGGCTGACCTGGAAAGCGAGTTGCGCCGAGCCTTGCGCCGCGATGAGCTGGAGCTGCATTACCAGCCACGGCTGAACCTGGATGACGGGCAAATTGTCGGCCTCGAAGCCCTGGTGCGCTGGCGGCATGCTGAACGTGGCTTGTTGCCGCCCAGTGAGTTCGTGCCGCTGGCCGAGCAGAGCGGGCTGATCGTGCCGCTCGGTTACTGGGTCATCTCCCGCGCCCTGCGGGACATGCAGGCGTTGCGCGAGCGCGGCCTACCGCCGTTGCACATGGCGGTCAATCTGTCGTTCCGCCAGTTCCAGGACAGCCAGTTGCTCTCGACCTTGAGCCGCTTGATCACCGAGCGGGGAGTCGATGCGCAGTGGCTGGAGTTCGAACTCACCGAAACCGCGGTGATGCGGCGCAGTGATCTGGTCCAGCAGACCATGGATGCCTTGGGTCGACTCGGCGTGCGGTTTTCCCTGGACGACTTTGGCACCGGGTTCTCCTCGTTCGTGCACCTCAACAGCCTGCCGATCGCCTTGCTGAAAATCGACAAGAGCTTTGTCGGTGGCATGGAAGGGCGTGAAGAGAATCGCAAGCTGGTCCACGCGATGATCAACCTGGCCCACAACCTCCATCTGGAAGTCGTCGCCGAGGGCGTCGAAACCCCGGAGCAGCTTGAGCTATTACGTGGCTTCGGTTGCGACCAGGTGCAGGGCTACCTGATCAGCAAGCCGTTGCCGCTGTCTGAACTGGTGGAGTACCTGACCTTCGGCTCCAGCCAGCAGACAGTGCTGGAAATCGTCAACTGAGCTCGCCCCACAGGCAGGTCAGTCCGGCTGAGACATCTGGAAATCAGCTTGCGGCGCCGGCTCTTGCCGGATCATCCGCTTCATCTTCCACTCGAACCCCAGCGTCAGGCTCACAGCCGCGCAGGCCAGCCCCAGGGCCAGGCCCCACCAGACGCCGGTCGGCCCCCAGTGCAGGTGGAAGGCCATCCACCAGGCGGCCGGTGCGCCGATCAGCCAGTAGCAACCCAGGCCCACCAGAAAGGTGGTCTTGGCGTCCTTGAGGCCACGTATGCAGCCCATGGCGATGGTCTGCACACCGTCGAACAGCTCGAACCATGCGGCCACGGCCAGCAGGCTGACGGCCAGTTGGATGACGTCGGCAAACTGTGGGTCGTTGTGGTCCAGGAACAAACCGACCAGTTGATTGGGCAGCAGCCAGAACACCATGGCGAAACCCAGCATCGCCACCGCGCCAAAGCCAATCCCGACCCGTCCGGCCAGGCGTGCGTCGAGCAGTTGCCCGGCGCCGTAATGCTGGCCGATGCGCATGGTGATGGCATAGGACAGCCCTGCCGGCACCATGAACGCCACCGAGACAATTTGCAGGGCAATTTGGTGGGCACCCAGTTGCGTGCTGCCCATGGTGCCCATGCACAGGGCCGCGAAGGCGAACAGCCCGACCTCGACCGCATAAGTTCCGCCAATCGGCAGGCCCAGGCGCCACAACTCCCGCAGGTACTGGCGATTGGGCCGGGACAGGCCTGCGCGCAATGGGTACGCCTCGTACGCCGGGTGCCGGCGAATGTGCCAGGCCAGGCCCAGGGCCATGCAGTTGGCCACGATCGCGGTCACCAGGCCGATCCCCACCAGGCCCATTTTCGGCAGGCCGAACATCCCGGTGATCAGCGCGTAGTTGAGCAGGAAGTTGGCCAGGGTGCCGATGACGCTGATGACCATCACCGGAGTGGCCCGGCCGATGGCGCTGGTGAAGCCGCGCAACGCCATGAAGCTCAGGTAGCCAGGCAGGGCAAACGGCAGGATCAGCAGGAACTGGCCGGCCATCTCGACGTTACTGGCCGTCTGGCCGAACAACAGCAACACCGGTTTGAGGTTCCACAACAGCAGGCCCGCGACCAATGCCATCAGCCAGGCCAGCCATAGCCCGGCCTGGGTCAGGCGTGCCGCACCGGGAATGTCGCCCGCGCCCTGGCGGATCGAGACCAGCGTGCCGACCGCGGCGATCACGCCGATGCAGAAAATCGACACGAACGAATAGGTCGCCGCTCCCAGGCCACCACCCGCCAGCGCCTCGGGGCTGATTTTGGCCATCATCAAGGTGTCGGTGAGCACCATCAGCATGTGCGCCAACTGCGAGGCGATCAACGGCCCCGCCAGCCGTAGGATGGCCCGCAATTCGGTACGTGCTGGATGCTGCATGGTCATCACGCGTGTTTCCTGGAAATAAGGGGGAGCCGCTGATTCTCGGCGCTCTCAGACGAATGCACAAAGGGATAAAAACGATCACTGGCATGATTAAAACTCATGCTGGCGAGTTTCTGCTAGGGTTTGCCCATTGCGCTATAGGAGCTTTCCCAATGTCCCGTCGTCTTCCTCCTCTGTATGCCCTGCGTGCTTTCGAGGCTGCGGCGCGGCACAGTTCGTTCACCCGTGCCGCGCAAGAGCTGTCGATTACCCAGAGCGCCGTCAGCCGGCATATTCGTACGCTGGAAGAGCACTTTGCCTGCCGACTGTTTCAACGCAGTGGTCGCAACCTGCAATTGACCGAGGCCGCTCGCCTGTTGCTGCCCGGAGTGCGTGAAGGTTTTGGTGCACTGGAGCGCGCCTGCAACACCTTGCGCAGCGAAGATGACATCTTGCGCATGAAAGCTCCTTCGACCCTGACCATGCGCTGGTTGCTGGCGCGGCTTAGTCGCTTTCGGCATCTGCAGCCGGGCAATGAAGTGCAACTGACCAGCGCCTGGATGGACGTCGACTCGGTGGATTTCAATCATGAACCCTTCGACTGTGCGGTACTGCTGAGCAATGGGCATTTTCCACCGGACTGGGAAGCCAGTTACCTGTTCCCGGAGCTGTTGATACCGGTCGGTGCGCCGAATCTGCTCAACGATCAGCCCTGGGATCTCGAGCGGCTGGCCAGTACCGAACTGCTGCACCCCACCCCTGATCGTCGCGACTGGCGCAGTTGGCTGGAGCGCATGGGGCTCTCCGAGCAGGTGTCGCTCAAGGGCGGGCAAGTGTTCGATACCCTGGAACTGGGGATGATCGCCGCGGCACGTGGCTATGGTGTGTCCATGGGCGACCTATTGATGGTGGCCGAGGATGTGGCGCAGGGACGCCTGAGCCTGCCCTGGCCGACCGCCGTTGCCAGTGGCCTGAATTACTACCTGGTCTGGCCGAAAACCCGTCCGGGTGGTGAGCGTTTGCGGCGGCTCAGCGACTTCCTGCAAGGCGAGGCACAGGCCATGGAGCTGCCGGACGTCGAGCGTCTGGACTGAGTCGGCAGCGGGGTTATTGATTGGCCGGCCGATAGTGCAGTGCTTCAGCCAGGTGTTCGCGGCTGATGCCCTGCGCCTGTTCGAGATCGGCCAGGGTCCGGGAGACCTTGAGTAGTCGATGGGCCGCCCTGAGCGACAGGGTCAGGCGTTCGCAGGCGCTTTCCAGCCAGCGCTCGTCCACTGTGGACAACTGGCAATGCCGGCGCAGCCCCGGCAGGTCGAGGAAGGCGTTGGCGCAGCCCTGGCGCTGCTGCTGAACCTCGCGAGCCATGGCAACGCGCTCGGCAGCACGGGCGGAGTTGTCGCCCGGCTGGGTGGCGGGATTGAGTGCAGTGGTCTCGCGGGCGACGGTCAGGTGCAGGTCGATGCGGTCGAGCAACGGGCCGGAGAGCTTGTGCCGGTAACGCTGGACCATCTCCGTGGTGCAGGAGCAGCGACCGCTGGGCTCGCCCAGGTAGCCACAGGGGCAGGGATTCATGGCCGCCACCAGTTGGAAACGCGCCGGGAAACGCACTCGGTCCCGGGCGCGGGAAATCACGATATAGCCAGATTCCAGCGGCTCTCGTAATACCTCCAGCACCTTGCGATCGAACTCCGGCAGCTCGTCGAGAAACAGCACGCCGTGGTGGGCGAGGGTGATTTCCCCGGGCTGGGGTTTTGAACTGCCGCCTACCAGCGCCGGGCCGGACGCCGAGTGATGGGGCTGGCGGAAAGGACGTTGCGGCCAATGACTCAACGGCACACCGCTGGCGACCGACTGGATCGCCGCCACCTCCAGGGCCTCACTTTCCGTCAGCGGTGGCAGTAATCCGGGCAAGCGACTGGCCAGCAGGGTTTTCCCGGTCCCGGGTGGCCCGCTGAACAGTAGGTTATGGGCGCCCGCCGCGGCTATCAGCAGGGCCCGCTTGGCGGCGGCCTGGCCTTGTACTTCGCTCAAGTCGGGGTAGGGCTTGCTGGCATGGAGCAAACCGTTGGAGCGGTAAGGCTCGATGGGGGTATGGCCGTTGAAGTGAGCGACCGCTTCCAGCAAATGATGCACCGCGAGCACCTTGAGCCCGGAGGCCAGGCAAGCTTCCTCGGCATTCGCCCAGGGCACCACCAGCGCCCGCCCGGCCTGGCGCGCCGCCAAGGCGGCCGGTAACACGCCGCGAACCGCCCGCACCTCACCGGAAAGCGCCAGTTCCCCCAGGCACTCCACGTCATCCAGGGTCAGGGTTGGCACCTGCACGCTGGCCGAAAGAATCCCCAGGGCAATCGCCAGGTCAAAGCGCCCACCGTCCTTGGGCAAGTCGGCGGGAGCGAGATTCAAGGTGATGCGCCGCGCTGGAAACTGCAGGCCCGAATTGATGATCGCGCTGCGCACCCGGTCCTTGCTCTCTTTCACCGCCGCTTCGGGCAAGCCGACCATCGTCAGTGATGGCAAGCCATTGGCCAGGTGGACTTCGACAGTGACAGCCGGTGCCTCCACGCCAATCTGGGCGCGGCTGTGGACGATGGACAGGGACATGAGCATTCCTTGAACGAAAAAGAGCCGCTTCCTGCGGTTGTTCAAGGGTAGTTGCGAGGGGGTGTTTTAGCACCGCGCGAGACGCGCCAAACGTTCGCAGGATGTTGCCGGTGGCCTGCGCGGCGTTCGTGTAGGAGCGAGCTTGCTCGCGAAGAACTCGAGGGCGACGCGTTGAGTCAGGCTTGACGCGTTATCGTTGATGTCCATCTCGAGCAGGCTCCCACAGTGTGATCAGCCAGTGCCCACAAGGGGCAGGGAATTACTCGGCAGGCGGATTGAGCCTGGCTTCCAGCTCCGCGACTTTCGCTTCAAGGCTTTCCAGGCGTGCCCGGGTGCGGGCCAGGACGATCATCTGGCTGTCGAATTCTTCCCGGCTGACCAGGTCCAGCTTGCTGAAGCCGCTTTGCAGCAGGGCCTTGAACTGGCTTTCGATTTCGCTTTTGGGCAGCGGGGTGTCGCCGCTGAACAGGCGGGAGGCGTGGCCGCTCAGGGCGTCGAGGAGGTCTTTGGGCGCGAGCATGTAGGGAGTCCTTAAACTGATGGCGGGCAGTGTATCACGCAGTGTTCAGGCTCATTTATCCCGGTGCGGCGCACGCTTTTCGCGCATCGGTCCGTCTGTCGGCGCACCGTTATTGTGCGTATCTCTGGGCGCGCATTTCTGCAATGGCCTGGGTTTAAAGGCAAGAGATTGAAATCAGTGGTTTTTCTGGAGATGGCAAGCTTTCTGCTAAGGCTTGAGTAACCCATGCACTGATGCAGTCGCTGTGACGAATGCAGTGCGGCAGGCGAAACGGGGAGTTTCGTCGGCAGCGGTTAACTGGCGTCAGTCGGGCAGGTACGGCCGACGATGCGTTACAAAGCCAGGCACTGCGCTTAGACTTGAGTCGGGTTTGTTTTCCTGGGGCAAGTCCACCAATTCGGGAGAGAGTTTTCATGAAGCTAGTCACTGCCATCATCAAGCCGTTCAAACTGGATGACGTCCGCGAGGCACTGTCCGAGATCGGCGTGCAGGGCATTACCGTCACTGAGGTCAAAGGCTTCGGTCGGCAGAAGGGTCACACCGAGCTGTATCGCGGCGCGGAGTACGTGGTCGATTTCCTGCCCAAGGTGAAGATCGATGTCGCCATTGACGACAAGGATCTGGACCGGGTTATCGAGGCGATAACCAAGGCGGCCAACACCGGCAAGATTGGTGACGGCAAGATTTTCGTGGTCAATCTGGAACAGGCTATTCGCATCCGTACCGGCGAAACCGATACCGACGCGATCTAAGCCGCCACAACCCCAACGCCCCAGGAGAAAACAATATGACTCTGCGTAAATTCGCAGGGCTAGGAGCCCTGTTGTCCCTCGTAATGCCCAGCCTGGCCATGGCGGCAGACGAAGTGGCGGCTCCAGTCCTCAACTCCGGCGATACCGCCTGGATGCTGACCGCGACAGCCTTGGTGCTGTTCATGACCATTCCCGGCCTTGCGCTGTTCTACGGCGGCATGGTGCGCTCCAAAAACATTCTTTCCGTGATGATGCAGTGCTTCGCCATTACCGGTCTGATCAGCATCCTGTGGGTCATTTATGGCTACAGCATTGCGTTCGACACCGCGGGCATGGAGCAGGGCGTCGTCAACTTCAACTCGTTCTTCGGCGGCATGGGCAAGGCGTTCCTCGCCGGTGTCACCCCGGCGAGCCTGACAGGGCCGGCGGCACTGTTCCCTGAAGCGGTGTTCATCACCTTCCAGATGACTTTCGCCATCATCACCCCGGCGCTGATCGTCGGTGCCTTCGCCGAGCGGATGAAGTTCTCCGCAATGCTGATCTTCATGGGTGTGTGGTTCACCCTGGTGTACGCACCGATCGCGCACATGGTCTGGTCCGGCCCCGGTGGCCTGATGTGGGACTGGGGCGTCCTGGACTTCGCAGGCGGCACCGTGGTGCACATCAACGCCGGTATCGCCGGTCTGGTGGCCTGCCTGGTGCTGGGCAAGCGCAAGGGTTTCCCGACCACCCCAATGGCTCCGCACAACCTCGGTTACACCTTGATGGGCGCGGCCATGCTGTGGATTGGCTGGTTCGGCTTCAACGCCGGTTCCGCCGCGGCGGCCAACGGTACTGCCGGCATGGCGATGCTGGTAACCCAGATCGCAACCGCTGCCGCTGCCCTGGGCTGGATGCTGGCCGAGTGGCTGACCCACGGCAAACCTAGCGCCCTGGGCATCGCCTCGGGTGTGGTTGCCGGCCTGGTGGCCATTACTCCAGCCGCTGGCACCGTGGGCCCGATGGGCGCCCTGGTGATCGGCTTGTCGGCCGGCGTGGTGTGCTTCTTCTGCGCTACGACCCTGAAACGCAAAATGGGCTACGACGATTCCCTCGACGCCTTCGGCGTGCACGGTATTGGCGGTATTCTCGGTGCGATCCTCACCGGCGTATTTGCTGCACCGTCGCTGGGTGGCTTCGGCACCGTGACCGACATCGCTGCACAAGTCTGGATTCAGTGCAAAGGCGTGGGTTTCACGGTGATCTACACCGCGATCGTCACCTACGTCATCCTCAAGGTATTGGACGCCGTCATGGGTCTGCGCGTGACCGAAGAGGAAGAGGCAGTCGGCCTGGACCTGGCACAACACAACGAGCGCGGCTACAACCTGTAAGCATGCGCGGAAAAAAACTTGCCCGGCTTGCCGGGCATTTTTTTGTTCTGGATTTGTCACTCAGGCCTAGGCTGAAAGGATTTTTCTGACAGCTTTGCCGGGGTTTTCCGCAGCGGTTTTTCCAGGGGCGATGGCTTACAGCATGGCGCGAATATTAGGGTCTTTGTTTTTTCCCAGAGCGCGCTAGAATGCGCCCCGAACGTGCGGAGAACTGTATGTGGCAACAGACTCTGATTACCCTGCGGGCCAAGCCCCGGGGCTTTCATCTGGTAACGGACGAGTTACTCGCCGGCCTGCCTGAACTCAAGGCATGCCGGGTCGGTCTGTTGCACTTGTGGCTGCAGCATACCTCGGCGTCGTTGACCATCAACGAGAACGCCGATCCGGCGGTACGTCGCGACTTCGAACGGTTTTTCAACCGGTTGATCCCACAAGGCGCAACCGGTTATGAGCATAACGACGAAGGCCTGGACGACCTCCCGGCGCACTTCAAGGCCAGTTTGCTAGGCTGTCAATTGAGTTTGCCGATCACGGCGGGCCGATTGGCGTTAGGTAGCTGGCAAGGTGTTTATCTGGGCGAGCACCGTGATCATGGCGGTGCTCGTAAAGTCCTCGCCACCGTGCACGGTGAAGGGGCATAAACCGCTGGTTACCAGTGGATTTTGAATTTTTTCTGGCAGTCGTCGACAGACGACGAAGCTGGGCTATAACTAATCTGCTTTTCGCAAGTCATGAGGTAGAACATGAGCGACGATGATCTGGAAAACGACGACCTCGAAGTAGGCGACGAAGACGAGGCCGAAGAAGGCCTTGAAGCTGCGGCGGAAGACGTTGCTGACGACGATGGTGGCGACGATACGCCGGCCCCGACCGCCAAAGGCAAGGCCAAGGCTGCGGTGTCGGTAGACGAGCTGCCGAGCGTTGAAGCCAAGAACAAGGAGCGTGATGCTCTGGCCCGCGCGATGGAAGAGTTCCTGGCCAAAGGCGGCAAGGTTCAGGAAGTCGAGGCCAACGTGGTGGCCGATCCACCAAAGAAGCCTGATAACAAGTACGGCAGCCGGCCTATCTAAGGGTCTGCACTGTGTTTGCTGAAAAAGCCCGCCGTCGCTGCGGGCTTTTTTATGGGTGGTGGTGGGTGGATCCGTTGCTGCGGTAACGGCTGCTTAGGGTTTCGCCCTTACGTGAACTGCCCTCCAATCCCCCGTAGCAGCTGCCTAGCCCGCGAGGCTGCGTTCGAGGACGCAGTCCTCGCCACCGTCAATACCACAAGCAGGGGCTTAACGCAGCTCCGACCAGCGTGCCAGCAACTCCGGCAGTTCTGTCAGGCAACGAATCTCGGCATCCGGTGCCTGGTCTGCTTCCCATGCCTTGCCCGCCGGGTTGAACCAGATTGCGCGCAACCCCGCTTGCTGGGCCCCGGCGATGTCATCACCGGGATGATCGCCGACATGCACCGCATTGGCGGCAGTGGTTGCACCGCGCTGCAGGGCTTCGTGGAACAGGCGGGCATCGGGCTTGGCGATGCCGATGTCTTCGGCGCACAGGGCAAACTTGAAGTAATCGGCCAGCCCCAGGCGGCGTACGTCGGCGTTGCCGTTGGTGACCACGCCCAGGGCGTAGCGGTTGCGCAGGATCTCCAGTGTCGGTTGCACCTCGGGGAATATCTCGAGCTGGTGCCGTGCGTGCAGGAAGACTTCGAAGGCCTGTTCGGCAAGTTCGCTTGCCTGTGGGTGGGCGTAGCCGGCTTCTTCCAGGGCGTGCAGCAACACCCGGCGGCGCAAGGCGCTGATGCGATGTTTGAGCTGCGGTTCGAGGCCCAGTACCCGTTCACGGATGGCCCACAAATGCTCGACCGGCAAGGCGCCCAGGACCGGCGTGTGCTCGGCCAGCCACTGGCGCAGTACGGCTTCCGCGCTGACGATCACCGGGGCGGTGTCCCACAGGGTGTCGTCGAGGTCGAAGGTGATCAGTTGGATTGTCATTGCTCATCGCCCTTGATGCGTTTGGCCCGAGGGTGGGCGCTGTCGTAGACCGTGGCCAGGTGCTGGAAGTCCAGGTGGGTGTAGATCTGGGTAGTCTTGATGTCCGAGTGGCCAAGCAACTCCTGCACGGCGCGCAAGTCCTGGGAAGACTCCAGCACGTGGCTGGCGAAGGAGTGCCTGAGCATGTGCGGGTGCAGGTTCTGCCCCAGCTCCCGCTCGCCTGCGGCCTTGATCCGAAGTTGCACGGCGCGTGAACCGAGGCGTCGGCCTTTTTGGCTGACGAATAGCGCATCGTCCGGCGGATTGGCCAGGGCGCGCAAGGGCAGCCAGCACTCCAGGGCCTCGCGGGCTTTCCTGCCGATGGGCAGCACCCGGGTCTTGCTGCCCTTGCCGAGCACTTGCACCAGGCCATCCGCGAGGTCGAGCTGGTCGAGGTTCAGGCCGGTGAGCTCCGACAGACGCAGGCCACTGGAGTAGAACAGCTCGAGAATCGCCTGGTCGCGACGGGCCAGGAAGTCGTCCTCGACGGCCCCTTCGAGCAGTTGCAGGGTGCGGTCGGTGTCGAGGGTCTTGGGCAGGCGTCGCTCGCCTTTGGGCGGGGCCAGGCCGTTGGCCGGGTCGTGGTCGCACAGGCCTTCGCGGTTCAGGTAGTGATAGAGCCCGCGCACGGCCGACAGCAAGCGCGCCAGGCTGCGCGAGGACTGGCCCTGGGCATGCAGACGCGCGACCAGGCCGCGCAGGCGCTGGATGTCCAGCGCGCTCCAACTGCCGATGTGCAGTTTCTCGCAGTGTGCCAGGACCTTGTTCAGGTCACGGCGGTAGGCTTCAAGCGTGTGCGGCGACACCTGACGCTCACTGCGCAGGTGCTCGCAGTAGGCGTCCAGTTGCCGTTCCATGGTCAGCGCACCGAGCGCAGGGTGCTGTTGACCCGTGGCAATACGCGGCCCATGACTTCGGCGATGTAGCTGAGGAACAGGGTGCCGACCGAACTCTTGTAGTGCTGCGGATCGCGGCTGGCGATGGCCAGCACGCCATGCAGGCCCTGGTGACTGATGGCAACCACGGCCGTGGAGCCGATCTGCAGGCGTTGTTCTTCGCCAAACAGGAAGTCCAGTTCATGCTCGCGCAGGGTGCCGCTGACGCTTTTGCCTTCGGACAGCAACCCGCCAATGGCCTTGTGCGCTTCGGCGTCGCTGACCCAGCGGCCGACCGGCAAGGGCTCGTCGCTGAACAGGATCAGACTGACAAAGGGTACCTGGAAGTCCTGGCGCAGGCTGTCTTCAACACTGATGACCAGGTCATCCAGGCTGTTGGCGTCCATCAGGGCGAGGATCAGGCGGCGGGTCTTGTCGAACAGCCGATCGTTGTCGCGGGCGACATCCATCAACTGCGAAAGACGGTGGCGCATCTCGATGTTGCGTTCGCGCAGGATTTTCATCTGCCGCTCGACCAGCGAGATGGTATCGCCACGCTGGTGCGGTATGCGCAGGGCCGGGAGCAGTTCTTCGTGCTCGACGAAGAAATCCGGATGAGCCTCAAGGTACGCGGCAATCGCCGCCGCCTCCAGGCTCTCGGAAGGGCATTCGTCGGGCTGCGGGGCTGGAACCTTGGGCTGATCAGTCATGGATTTAGCTCACTCAAAGACGCACTTGTCCTTCGTATACGCGTACTGCCGGACCGGTCATCATCACCGGTTGGCCAGGACCTGCCCATTCAATGGACAAGCGCCCGCCGGGCAGGTCGATCAATAGCGGCGAATCCATCCACCCCTGGCTGATCGCGGCCACTGCAGCGGCACAGGCGCCGGTACCGCAGGCCTGGGTTTCCCCGGCGCCCCGCTCCCAAACGCGCAACTGCGCACGATTGCGGTCGATGACCTGGAGGAAACCGACGTTGACCCGTGCCGGAAAGCGCGGGTGATGTTCGATCTTCGGCCCCAGTGCATGCACCGGCGCGTTGTTGATGTCGTTCACGCGCAGCACGGCGTGCGGGTTGCCCATGGACACCGCGGCCAACTCGACGGTCTGGCCGTCGACCTCGACCGGGTAGCTGTTGGCTTGCGCGTCGGCCTGGAACGGAATGTCCGCTGGCACCAGGCGCGGTGCCCCCATGTTGACGCTGATCTGACCGTCATTGCGAATATCGAGTTCGATTATGCCGCTCTTGGTCTCGACGCGGATCTGGCGCTTGGCCGTCAGGCGCTTGTCCAGCACAAAGCGGGCGAAGCAGCGCGCGCCATTGCCGCATTGCTCCACTTCGGAACCGTCGGAGTTGAAGATCCGGTAACGGAAATCCACCTCCGGGTTGCTCGGTGCTTCGACAATCAACAACTGGTCGAAGCCGACACCGGTGTGGCGGTCGCCCCATTGCTTGGCGTGCTTGGGCAGAATGTGCGCGTGCTGGCTGACCAGGTCGAGGACCATGAAGTCGTTGCCCAGGCCGTGCATCTTGGTAAAACGCAGCAGCATGGGTTTACTCCGGCAGCAGGCTTTCGCCAGCAAACAACTCGGCTACCGTCTCGCGGCGACGCACTTCGAATGCCTGATCACCGTCCACCAGCACTTCGGCGCAACGGCCGCGGGTGTTGTAGTTGGAACTCATGACAAACCCGTAGGCACCGGCCGAATGCACGGCCAGCAAGTCGCCTTCTTCCAGCGCCAGTTGACGATCCTTGGCCAGGAAGTCACCGGTTTCGCAGATCGGGCCGACGATGTCGTAGGCGCGTGCCGCAGTGTCGCGTGGGCGCACGGCCGTGACGTCCATCCAGGCCTGGTACAGCGCCGGGCGGATCAGGTCGTTCATGGCCGCGTCGACGATGGCGAAATCCTTGTGTTCGGTGTGCTTGAGGTACTCGACCTGGGTCAGCAGCACGCCGGCGTTGGCGACGATGAAGCGGCCCGGCTCGAACACCAGCGCCAGGTCGCGACCGTCGATACGTTCGCGCACGGCCTTGATGTAGTCGGCAGCCAGCGGTGGCTCCTCATCGCGATAACGCACACCCAGGCCGCCACCCAAGTCGATGTGGCGCAGGTAGATTCCGCAATCGCTGAGGCGGTCGATCAGCGCCAGCAGGCGGTCGAGGGCATCAATGAAGGGGGGCAGGGTGGTCAGTTGCGAACCGATGTGGCAATCGACGCCGACCACTTCCAGGTTCGGCAGTTGGGCGGCGCGCACATAGACGTCTTCGGCGTCGGCGATGGCGATGCCGAACTTGTTTTCTTTGAGGCCGGTGGAGATGTACGGGTGGGTGCCGGCATCGACGTCCGGGTTCACGCGCAGCGAGATCGGTGCACGCACACCCAGCTCGGCGGCCACCACTTGCAGGCGCTCCAGTTCGTCGGTGGATTCGACGTTGAAGCAGTGCACGCCGACTTCCAGGGCGCGGCGCATGTCGTCGCGGGTCTTGCCCACGCCGGAGAATACGATCTTGTCGGCCGCACCGCCTGCAGCCAGGACCCGTTCCAGCTCGCCACGGGAGACGATGTCAAAACCGGCGCCCAGACGCGCCAGGACATTCAGTACGCCCAGGTTGGAGTTGGCCTTGACCGCGAAGCAGACCAGGTGCGGGGTGCCAGCCAGGGCATCGGCATACGCCAGGTACTGGGCTTCGATGTGCGCACGGGAGTAGACATAGGTGGGGGTGCCAAAGCGCTCGGCGATGGCGGACAAGGCAACACCTTCCGCGAACAGCTCACCGTCACGGTAGTTAAAAGCGTCCATGATGTTCCCTTAGTAGGTGCTGTTGCTGTGTTCGTGCGCTTTGGACTGCGACGATTTGGCCTGTTCATCTGCAGGCTTGCTGTCATCGGGCAGGTACAGCGGGCCTTTTTGACCGCAGGCCGATAACAGGCAGGTAAAAGCGACGAGCGAAGCGAGCGCAGCAAGGGAAGAGATCAGGCGCTTCATGGCGAAATCCTTGAGAATGCGTTAATTGCGCCGGAGTATACCGGCCACCCGGCAGCTTGCCTATGCGACGGGCCACCCGTCCGGCGGGCCTTTGCCCGTGGCTTGCGATCGAGCAGACAATGGCAGGCGGTTATTGGTCCACCTTGCCCGGTGCTTGGTCGGTATCCTTTGCAATCGCCGGGGCGCGTCCGTATCTTGCGGCGCTTGAGCGTAAGTAGACACTTTTTGAGGTTGCCGCAATGAGTTTGACTGAAGCCCGTTTCCACGACCTGGTCGATGCCACCCAGCAGACACTGGAAGATATTTTCGACGACAGCGGCCTGGATGTTGATCTGGAAAGTTCGGCTGGGGTCCTGACCGTCAAGTTCGAAAGCGGCAGCCAGTTGATCTTCAGCCGCCAGGAGCCACTGCGCCAGTTGTGGCTGGCAGCGGTGTCCGGCGGGTTCCACTTCGACTACGACGAAGAAAGCGAGCGCTGGATGTGTGACAAGAGCGAAGAGCAACTGGGCGAAATGCTCGAGCGCATCGTCAAGCAGCAAGCCGATGCCGAGCTCGACTTCGAAGGTCTCTGACAGCGTGACTGAACCTGCCCCCGTTCGTGCGCCCAAGCCGCTGTACAGTAATGTCAGCCCGGCCGTGCCATCGCCCTGCACCAATGTCTGCCGGCTGGATGAGGAAAAAGTCTGCAAGGGCTGTTTCCGCCATGTCGAAGATATTCGTGAATGGCGTTCGGCGGACGATGAACGACGCCGGGTGATTTGCGCCCAGGCGCACAATCGCCGCGCCCACGTCGCTCGGTAGGCGCCACCTGCCGCGACCGGCTTGTATATTTTTTGAGCTGTGATAGTGTCCGGTTACGCCTCAACCCATCGAGGCGCGTGAAAACCCCGCCTGTTTTATGGCGGGGTTTTGCTTTTTTCGTGCAGAAGAAAGGAGTCTGCCTGAATCATGACCGTACCTTCCATCACTCTTACCCGTCTGGACGTACAACGTCTGGAGCGCCTGATCGACAGCCTGGATGACACGCTGCCGGGCGTGATCGCGCTGCAAACCGAACTGGATCGCGCCGATACTCTGGTCGGTCACGATGAGGTGCCTGCCGATGTCGTAACCATGAACTCGCGTGTTCATTGCCGTGAAGAAAGCGGCGGCAAGGACTATCACCTGACCCTGGTCTACCCCAAGGACGCGAATGCCGATGAAGGCAAGATTTCCATTCTTGCGCCGGTCGGCAGTGCACTGCTGGGCCTGAAGGTTGGCCAGCACATCGACTGGCCAGCACCGGGTGGCAAGACCCTGAAGCTGACCCTGCTCGAAGTCGAGAACCAGCCAGCCAATGGCGGCGATTTCTCCCTCTGAGAAGGCTTCAAACCTGTTCGAGCGCCTTGTTCAAAGCGCGCTCCAGGTCTGCCTTGTAGCGCAGGTACAGATTGCTCGAGCCGGGGCTGTCAGCCAACAGCCCTGAAAGATCCAGGTCGGTGATATAGCAGCGATAGGGCTGCATCTCCCGGCGACGCCCGACTATCTCCCGCGCCACCACGGCAAACAACTGATCGCCGTACTCCAGTTCGCTGTACTCCCGTTGATTGCAATACAGGGTGACCTGCACCTTCCCTGGCACAGCTTTGCCGACAATCGCCTGCACGTCATAGAACGGCCTGTCGGCGGGGATCTGCGGTGCTGGCTGCGGTTCTACCCGGCGGGCCCGCCCAGTGCCCGCGGGCAGTAACTGGTAGTAGTGGATGTCCAGCTGCGGCAGCGGCTGCGTGGCGTCCATGGGCAGCATGGCGTCGCGGCGAAACAGGATCGACTGCACGAACCGCTGCAGGGGTACCAGCAGGCTGTTGTCATCGTGATAGGGCTGGCGCTGGTACCACAGGGTGTTGAACTCATCCAGCACATACAGCTCGGCCCCGCTGTCGCCGACGCGGTAGAACACTTGAATGCAGCCGGGCTGGCCCATGGGCAGGATCAGCGCCAGGTCGTGCTCTTCCAGGGCCATTGGGTCCAGGTGCAGTGGGCTGTAGGCGGTCTGTTCCTGGCCCAGGTAATCGAGCAGGGCGGGCAGGGTGCCCAGGGCCATATGCCGGACCTGGCCGGGTACCAGCTCCAGCACGTGGTAGTGCTGCTGGACCTGGATCAGGTAGCGCTGGTTGAGGTCGCTCAGCAACAGGTGCTGCGCGGTGTCGAAGATTTCCTCGACCCGCCGGGCAATGAACTGTGCGCGGTTGTGGCAGAAGCACTGGACCCGCAGGCGCGGCTGCCGGGGGCCTTGGGGCAAGTGGTTGAGGTAATCGCGCAGGCAGTCGAGCAGGGCGTGGGGCCCGTCATGACGATTGACCAGCACTTCATTCCAGCTGTTGAGCGTGACCTGGTCGAGGGTCAGTACCAGGTTTTCACGGACCCCGGCATAACTCAGCGAGTCGGTGCGCTCGGTGGTCATCAGGATGTTCAGGTCGCGGTGATGCTTGAGTGGGTCGATGCCCACGTTCACCAGAATCAGCACCTCGGCTGGCTCGATGGCACGCAGCAGTTGCTCCTCGTCGACGCTGGCCAGGGGCAGGGCGATGGTCTGCTGCAGGCTGCCCAGCAGGTTGAACAGCTCGAACTCACTCAGGTCGCTGTTGCCTGGGTGCAGCGCCAGGCGGGTGCTGCTGTCGATCACGCCGTTTCGGTGGCACCAGGTCAGCAACTCGAGGAGGTGGCTGTTGCGTTTGAGCGGCGCGAAGTGTTCCCACTCCAGGTTACCCAGGCTGCCGTTGTACAGGCCCCAATGGGTCTGCCCGGGGGCTTTTTTGTTGGCCGACTGCACCAGCGTCAGGGTGTCTTCGGCCAGGTCCGGGGCAATGCCCGGGTTGATGAACTCGACCTTGTCGGCCTTGCGTTCGAAGGCCGCATAGAGCCGGCGGCCGAGTACATTGAGGTCGCGTTTGTTGATCAGGCTGACGCTGCGTTCAGTGCGGGCAAACTGGCTGAGGAAGCGATAGCTGTAGTTGAGCTCGTTGACCAGGGCCCGACGCTCGGCACTGACCTGGCGGACCTTCCACTGGCTGCGGCTGTCGAGCAATGCCAGTTGTCGATGGTCCCAGCGCCACTCCTCGGCCAGCCGTTGCAGGAGCTGGCTCTGCCAGCGGCTGTTGCGTTGAGCGCTGGTGCCGGTGAGCTTGCGGTTGACCTTGAGGTACAAGGCGCGTCGCACCAGCTCCAGGCGTTCCGTTTCGCCCCGGGCGTTGAGGTATTGCTCGATACGGCGGTACACCATGATGTAGGGGTCGAGTTCGTCCAGCTCCAGGCGGTTGGCGAACACCGCTTGCTTGAAGCGCAGGCTCAGGCATTCGACCTGCGGATGCTCACTGGCGTAGACCTCGATCAGCAGCAACTTGAGCACCGACTTGTAGGGCGACTCGATGCCTTTGAACAGTTGCCAGAGCCCGGCGCCGATGAATTCCCCGGGCGGAATGTGGGCCAGGTGACCGAGGTCGAGGGTCTCCTCGGCGCGCACAAAACGCTTGGACAACAGGGTGTGGGTGTACAGCTCGTAGCCGGGCTCTTCATACACCGGTACCAGCCACCAGATTGGCGTGCGCCCGGCAAGCCAGATCGCAGTGCGATAGAACTCGTCCAGCAGCAGATAGTGCTGGCTGGTGCCGCAGTCTTCGGAGCTGAGCTGGCTATCGCGCTCGCCGCGGACAAACCGCTGTGGCTCGATCAGGAAGCAATGGGCCTCGGCGCCCTGGCTGGCGGCCCAGGCTTCGAGCAACTGAGCCTTTTTTCCCAGTTCAGCGAGTTCGTCCGCGCGAAGGTCCGGGGCGTGGCAGATCCACAGGTCCATATCGCTCTGATCGGCCTGGGCCAGGGTGCCGAGGCTGCCCATCAGGAACAGACCGTGAATCGGCTGTGGCGGGTTGCCGCGACGGGCCTTGTAGGAAAAGGATCGGGTCAGGCGCTGCGCTTCCGCGAGGGTGCCGGCATCAGGTTCGAAATTCGCCACGCCGGCGGGGGTGCTGCTCGAGACGTAGCCCGGCAACAGGGGATGATTGACATGGAAAAACAGCGGCAGCAGCTTGAGGACCATTTGCTGGCGCGGTGTTAACCCTTCCATGGCCCGGGCCATGCGGCCGTTATTGAGCGTGAGGAAGCGTGCGCGCAACTGGCTGAGAACCTTGCGATCGATTCCCTCGTCCAGGTCGGGGCGGATTTCATGGGTGCGGGTCATGTCAGCTCAAACCGGCTCGCAGTCAACGAACGTGGGAAAGTTTCAGGTGCTGGGGCAGTCTACAGCCTCGCGCACAGGACTTTTAAGCTGATTGTTGATTTCTGGCGCCAAACATCTATCGGTTGGCGACAGTCTGCCCGCGGAAATCCCGATGCAGGGGTTCCCGTGGGCGATACCGGTGTCGTTATGCGGTTTCTTCGACGGACAGGATGGTCAGTACAGTCTGCACATTCTGCGCGGCGTCACGCCCCAGGCTGGTCAGATACCCGCCATCGGGTTGATCGATCAATTCTTTTTCGAACAGGCGTTGTGCGGCAGCAATAGCTTTCGGGGCAGCGGTCTGATGAATTTTCAAACCTTCCTGGGAACTGTCCAGGTTGAAGAGTGCAAGGATTTCCAGTTCGGCAACCAGCTCAGGGGTAAGCGACATAAGGACTCCAGACTTTCTAGGAATATGACTGTAGCGCCCCTAAGGTGAACGCACTCGGGCGAGCTGTCCAGTGTTGGCTGCGGGCTTTTCGCCCGCCCGGGTGATTCTTATTTCTTTTCCGGCGGCAGCTCGGGTAGGGCACGCAGGGCAGCTTCGTACCACTGGGTGTCGAACGCGCGGTCTTCTTCGAGGATCGCGTCGATTTCCACCGCCAGCACGTGGGCCATCAGGCTGAGGATTTCCTCGCGCTCGTAACCCACCAGGGTCAGTTTGTTGAAGGTGGCTTTGGCTGCGGGCGGGTTGTCGCTTGCGATCTGGTTTTCGATGGCTTCGACCAGGGTGTTCTCGGCGAACTCTTCGTCGTCGATGTCGTCGTTCGTATTGGTGCCGGGGGTCAGCTCGCTCATGGCAGGCTCCTCAAGGTAAGGCCAGCAGTTTACCTGCATTCAGCGCCGTGATGCTGCTGGCGAGAGTGCCCCTGAGGATCTATAACAGTCGCTGCCAACCCCCTGCACGGCCTGGAGGCTTTGTGATGCTCAAGCTTTATGGTTTTTCCGTCAGCAATTACTACAACATGGTCAAACACGCCTTGCTGGAGAAGGGCCTGGCATTCGAGGAGGTCGCCTTTTATGCCGGTCAAAGCCCGGAGGCGTTGGCGATCAGCCCGCGCGGCAAAGTGCCGGTGCTGGGGGTCGAACAGGGATTTATCAACGAAACCAGCGTGATCCTGCAGTACCTCGAAGACACCCAGGGAGGCACTGTGCTGTTACCCAGGGCGCCGTTCGAGCGGGCCCAGGTGCTGGCACTGGCCAAGGAAATCGAGTTGTACATCGAACTGCCGGCCCGCGCGTGTTTCGCCGAGGCGTTTTTTGGTATGCCGGTACCTGACGCGATCAAGGAAAAAGCCAAGGGCGAGCTGCTGCTGGGTATTGCGTCCCTGGGGCGGCACGGCAAGTTTGCTCCCTACGTGGCGGGTGACAGCCTGAGCATCGCCGACCTGTACTTCCTGTACAGCGTCAGCCTGGCCTGTGCGGTGGGGAAAAAACTGTTCGAGCTGGACCTGTTGGCAGAGCTGCCGGCGGCCAGGGCATTGCTGGAGCGCTTGCAGGAAACGCCTATTGCGCAGCGCATCAATGCCGACAAAGAGGCGGGGATGCCTGCATTTTTGGCGATGATCGCTTCAAAGAAGTGAAGCTTCGCTGGCGAGCCGCAAGCGGGCGTCGCCAGCGAAGCTTCCAGCGATTTAGCGACTGGCCAACAGCGCCTGGCCGCGAATCACCGCCGCCTTCACCTGAGCCGGTGCAGTGCCGCCAATGTGGTTACGGGCATTGACCGAACCTTCCAGTGTCAACACGGCAAATACGTCCTGCTCGATCTGGTCGCTGAACTTGCGCAGCTCTTCCAAGCTCATTTCCGCCAGGTCCTTGCCACTTTCCACGCCGTACTTCACGGCGTGACCGACGATTTCGTGGCAGTCACGGAACGGCAGGCCGCGGCGTACCAGGTAGTCGGCGAGGTCGGTTGCGGTGGAGAAACCGCGCAGGGCCGCTTCACGCATGATGGCGTGTTTTGGCTTGATCGCCGGGATCATGTCGGCGAAGGCCCGCAGCGAGTCGCGCAGGGTGTCGGCAGCGTCGAACAGCGGTTCCTTGTCTTCCTGGTTGTCCTTGTTGTAGGCCAGGGGCTGGCCTTTCATCAGGGTCAGCAAGCCCATCAGTGCGCCGAACACCCGGCCGCTCTTACCGCGCACCAGTTCCGGAACGTCGGGGTTTTTCTTTTGCGGCATGATCGAGCTGCCGGTGCAGAAGCGATCAGGCAGATCGATGAACTGGAACTGCGCACTGGTCCACAGCACCAGTTCTTCGGAGAAGCGCGACAGGTGCATCATGGCGATGCTCGCGGCGGCGCAGAATTCGATGGCGAAGTCGCGATCCGAGACGTTGTCCAGCGAGTTGCCGCCCACGGCGTCGAAGCCCAGCAGTTGTGCGGTCAGCTCGCGGTCGATCGGGTAGGTAGTGCCAGCCAGCGCGGCGCTGCCCAACGGCATGCGGTTGGTGCGCTTGCGGCAGTCGACCAGGCGCTCGTAGTCACGGCTGAGCATTTCGAACCAGGCCAGCAGGTGATGTCCGAAGGTCACTGGCTGCGCGGTCTGCAGGTGCGTGAAGCCCGGCATGATGGTCTCGGCTTCGCGCTCGGCCTGCTCCAGCAGGCCTGTTTGCAGGCGAGTGATTTCAGCCAGGATCAGGTCGATTTCGTCGCGTAGCCACAGGCGGATATCGGTCGCTACCTGGTCGTTACGGCTGCGGCCGGTGTGCAGCTTCTTGCCGGTGACGCCGATGCGGTCGGTCAGGCGCGCTTCGATGTTCATGTGCACGTCTTCGAGGTCGATGCGCCAGTCGAAGGTACCGGCCTCGATTTCACCCTGGATGGTGCGCAGGCCGTCGATGATGCTGTCGCGCTCGGCGTCGGTCAGCACGCCGACCTTGGCCAGCATGGTGGCGTGGGCGACGGAGCCCATGATGTCGTGGCGATACAGGCGCTGGTCGAAAGTGACGGAGGCGGTGAAGCGGGCGACGAAGGCGTCGACGGGTTCACTGAAGCGGCCGCCCCAGGACTGATTGGTCTTGTCAGTGCTCATGAATTCGCTCGTGATCGGCTGAAGGAGAATGGCGTAAAAACCTGCGGCGGATAATAACAGGGTTGCCAATCGTGTCGTTGACGCTGGTCGATACGTTTTTTCCTGATGGAGGGCCATACTCAAGAGGTCGCCGCCACGAATGCGCAACGATATTTGTCAATTGCCCACTTTTGGCACGGCGAGCGTCTACAGTTGCACGTTAGGAGCCGCGCGAACGATACGCGCAGGGCTCAGACGCCAGGCCGAAAACCAACGAGCGGGGTGTTCATATTGGCTACCAACATTCCCTGCGGTGATGCCTGGCCAGGACTGATTTCGAACGCGTCTGCACCGGCACCGATAAATATTGCTGTCCGACGTGCGGCACTTTTTGGCGCTCGCGCTAGTCTTAGCGTGGATCGCGGTGACGGATGTCACTTCACCTGTCTACGCTATCCTTGTGCGAGACTCACGCAGGAATCCAGCGCAATATGAATGTCCTGATCGTTGATGACGAACCCCTAGCCCGCGAGCGCCTGAACCGTATGGTCGGCGAACTCGAGGGATACAGTGTCCTGGAGCCCAGCGCCACCAATGGCGATGAGGCGTTGACCCTGATCGACAGCCTGAAACCTGACATCGTGCTGCTCGATATCCGTATGCCCGGCCTGGACGGGCTGCAAGTCGCTGCCCGCTTATGCGAGCGTGAAACGCCACCAGCGGTGGTGTTCTGCGCAGCCCAGGATGAATTTGCCATTGAGGCCCTGCAAGCCAGCGCAGTGGGCTACCTGGTCAAGCCGGTGCGTTCGGAGCAACTGCTCGAAGCCCTGAAAAAGGCCGAGCGGCCCAACCGGGTACAGCTCGCGGCTCTGACCCGCCCGGCGGCCGAAAGCGGCAGCGGGCCACGCAGCCATATCAGCGCCCGTACCCGCAAAGGCATCGAGCTGATTCCGCTGGGGCAAGTGGTCTATTTCATTGCCGACCACAAATACGTGACCTTGCGCCACGAAGGCGGCGAAGTGCTGCTGGATGAACCCCTCAAGGCCCTCGAAGACGAATTTGGCGACCGTTTCGTGCGCATCCACCGCAATGCGCTGGTGGCCCGCGAGCGTATCGAGCGTCTGCAACGTACGCCACTGGGGCATTTCCAGCTGTTTCTCAAAGGCCTCAACGGCGATGCGCTGATTGTCAGCCGGCGCCATGTCGCCGGTGTACGCAAGATGATGCAACAGCTGTAGAACGTGTCGGGCAACGATTACGCGGCCTTTTCGCAGGCAAGCGAGGCCAGGGAGGCCAGGGAGGCCGCGCTGTTTCTGATACAAGTCAAAGCGAATTTGGCTGAGCTGTTATTATCCGCCGTATCTATTCAGTACGGATTGATCCATGTCCCCTCGCGAAATCCGCATCGCTACCCGCAAAAGTGCCCTGGCCTTGTGGCAGGCCGAATACGTCAAAGCTCGTCTGGAGCAGGCTCATCCCGGCCTGATCGTGACGCTCGTGCCCATGGTCAGTCGCGGCGACAAGCTGCTTGATTCGCCCCTGTCGAAGATCGGTGGCAAGGGCTTGTTCGTCAAGGAACTGGAAACCGCGCTGCTCGAAAACGAAGCCGACATTGCCGTGCACTCGATGAAAGACGTGCCCATGGACTTCCCCGAAGGCCTGGGCCTGTTCTGCATCTGTGAGCGCGAAGACCCGCGCGATGCCTTTGTCTCCAACACCTACGCCAGCCTCGACGCGTTGCCCCAGGGCAGTGTGGTCGGCACTTCGAGCCTGCGTCGCCAGGCGCAACTGCTGACCCGTCGTCCGGACCTGCAGATCCGCTTCCTGCGGGGCAACGTCAACACGCGCCTGGCCAAGCTGGATGCCGGCGAGTACGACGCGATCATCCTCGCCGCCGCGGGGCTGATTCGCCTGGGCTTCGAAGACCGCATCAGCGACTCGATCAGCGTCGACGACAGCCTGCCGGCCGGTGGCCAGGGCGCCGTGGGCATTGAGTGCCGCAGCGCCGACAGCGAGATTCACGCGCTGCTGGCGCCTCTGCATCACCAGGACACTGCTACCCGGGTCACTGCCGAGCGCGCCCTGAACAAGCACCTCAATGGTGGTTGCCAAGTGCCGATCGCCTGTTACGCCGTGCTTGAAGGCGAACAGCTGTGGTTGCGTGGCCTGGTCGGCGATCCGAACGGTGGCCTGTTGCTCAGTGCCGAGGCCCGTGCGCCGCGCGCCGCTGCCGAGGCCTTGGGTGTGCAAGTGGCCGAAGACCTTCTGCGCCAGGGTGCCGATGACATTCTGAAAGCGGTCTACGGTGAGGCAGGTCACGAGTGACCGGCTGGCGCCTGCTGCTGACGCGTCCGGCAGAGGATTCGGCGGCACTGGCGAGCCTGCTGGCCGAACAGGGGATTTTCAGCAGCAGCTTGCCGCTTTTGGAAATGGCACCCCTGGCATTGACTGACACAATGCGTGCGGTGATCGACGGTTTCGACCGTTACTGCGCGGTGATAGTGGTCAGCAAGCCGGCGGCCAAAATGGGCCTGGCCCTGCTCGAGCAACGCTGGTCGCCGTTACCACGCTTATCGTGGTTCAGCGTCGGCGCGGCGACGGCCCAGGTTCTGCAGGCACACGGCCTGGATGTCAGCTTTCCGCTGGAGGGCGATGACAGCGAAGCGTTGCTGCAGGTCAGGCAGTTGCGTGAGGCGATCGCGCAGCCCGCCGCGCGCGTGTTGATCCTGCGCGGCGAGGGTGGGCGCGAGCTGCTGGCTGAGCGTTTGCGCGAGCAAGGTGCTAGTGTCGATTACCTGGAGGTGTACCGGCGCGACTTGCCGCAGTATGCCGAGGCGGCCTTGCCGGAGCGGATTCAAGCGGAACGCTTGAACGGCCTGGTGGTCAGCAGTGGACAGGGTTTTGCGCACCTGCACCAAATGGCCGGTGATGCCTGGCCGGCGTTGGCGCAGTTGCCCTTGTTTGTGCCGAGCCCGCGTGTCGCCGAGATGGCACGGGCGGCAGGCGCCCGAACAGTTGTGGATTGTCGTGGTGCCAGTGCCACGGCCTTGCTAACGGCGTTGGGAGCAACCCGACCCGTTCTCTAATGCAAAGGATGGATACGTGAGCGAAACAGCCTTGCCTAAAGATGACGTCCAGCCCGCGCTCGAGGCGCCGGTTGAAACTGTGAACAGCCCAGAGCCACGCCGGGGTAACGGGCTGGCGATTCTGGCGTTGTTGGTGGGCGCCGCGGGCGTGGCCGTTGGCGGCTGGGGCGTCTGGCAGATGCGCAGCCTGCAGGTCAACACCCAGCAACAAGTGGCGCAATTGCAGGCACTGAGCGACCAGGCGCAAGGCCTCAAGCTCAATGAGCAACGCCTGACGACACGCCTGGAGCAATTGCCGGGCGCCGACGAACTGGACGCCCGGCAGCGCCTGGTCACCCAGTTGCAAGGCGACCAGCAGCGCTTGAACCAGCGATTGGAAACCGTGCTGGGGGCCAGTCGCAAGGACTGGCGTTTGGCCGAGGCCGAACATTTGTTGCGCCTGGCCAGCCTGCGTTTATCCGCCCTGCAAGACATCAGCAGCGCCCGGGCATTGGTCCAGGGTGCTGACGAAATCCTTCGTGAGCAGAATGATCCCGGTGCCTTTGCGGCCCGCGAGCAGCTCGCCAAGAGCCTGGCAGCGTTGCGCAGCACCGAGCAGCCGGACCGCACCGGGTTGTTCCTGAAGCTGGGCGCCTTGCGTGACCAGGTCGCCGAGCTCACCGAACTGGCGCCCGAGTACCACGACCGCGGCGACTCGCTGCTCGGCCTGACCGCCGATGGCGATGGGGCCAGTCGCTGGGCGCAGTGGTGGGATCAAGTCTCGCGCTACATCCGCATCGATTTTAATGCCGACAAAAACATCCGTCCGTTGCTTGCCGGCCAGAGCCTGACCCAAGTCCGCCTGGCCTTGAGCCTGGCGATCGAGCAGGCGCAATGGGCCGCGCTCAACGGTCAGGCGCCGGTCTACAGCCAGGCGCTGACCGAGGCACGGGATGTGCTCAAAGGCAGCTTCAATCAGGACAACCCGCAAAGCCAGGTGATGCTTGAACAGCTCAACGAACTGAGCCAGCAGCCGGTCACGGTGCTGACCCCTGATCTGGCGACCACCTTGAGCGCGGTCCAGGGTTATCTGGAGCGGCGTAACGTGAATGCCGAGGAGTCGGTCAAACCTGCAGCCAAGGCCGCTGCGGGCGTCACGCCGGAGACCAGCCCATGAAACGTCTCTATGTGATTGTGTTCCTGGTGATCGCCGCCGCTGGCGCTTTGGGGCTGGCGATTGCCCAGCACTCAGGATACGTACTGATCGCCTACAAGACCTTCCGTTATGAGTCGAGCCTGTGGGCGACCTTGCTGCTGGTCGCGCTGATCTGGCTGGTGCTGTGGGGGATCAAGGCCCTGGTCGAGTTGGTGGCGGTCTCCAGCGGTGTAGTCAACCCCTGGTCGAACCGCAACCGCAGTCGGCGGGTTCAGGTGGCGATCGAACACGGTCAGCTGGATCTCGCCGAAGGCCGCTGGGCGAGCGCCCAACGCCACCTGCAGCGGGCCGCCGAAGCCGAGCGCCAGCCGCTGCTCTACTACCTGGGTGCTGCCCGGGCAGCCAATGAGCTGGGGCGCTATGAAGAAAGCGACAACCTGCTGGAGCGCGCCCTGGAGCGCCAGCCCCAGGCCGAGTTGGCGATTGCCCTGAGCCACGCGCAATTGCAGACCGACCGTGGCGATACCGACGGCGCCATGGCCACGCTGCTGGCCATGCACGAACGTCATCCCCACAGTGTTCAAGTGTTGCGCCAATTGCAGCGCCTGCATCAGCAACGTGGCGACTGGTCCTCGGTGATCCGCCTGTTGCCCGAGCTGCGCAAGGACAAGGTCTTGCCGGCCAGTGAACTGGCTGAGCTGGAGCGGCGGGCCTGGGGTGAAAACCTGACCCTGGCGGCGCGCCAGGAAGAGGGTGGGGCCGTGGGCTTGCAATCGCTCAATCGCGCCTGGCAGCAACTGACTTCGGCCCAACGCCAGGAACCACAACTGGTGCTGGCCTATGCCGAGCAGTTGCGTCAGCTGGGCGCCGAGGTCGAAGCCGAAGAGGTCCTGCGGGCAGCCCTCAAACGTCAATACGACAGCCACCTGGCGCGCCTGTATGGGTTGTTGCGCGGTAGTGATCCGGCGCGCCAGTTGCAGACTGCCGAGGGTTGGCTGAAGCAGCACCCCGACGATCCGAGCCTGTTGCTGACTCTCGGCCGCCTGTGTCTGCAGACCAGCCTGTGGGGCAAGGCGCGAGACTATCTGGAGAGCAGCCTGTGTCTGCAGCGCAATCCGGAAGCCTGTGCCGAGCTGGCGCGGCTGTTGGCTCAACTGGGTGATACCGACCGCAGCAATCAACTCTTCCAGGAAGGGCTGGGGCTGCTGGATGAGCGCCTGTTGGCTTCACCGTTACCGGTTCCCGTTCGCGCGTAGGATGGAGTCAGGCAGGGCCGTCCAAAAGGGGCGGACCTGCCGTGTCACGAAGGCCGGATTACACCTCGATCTTCGCGCTGTAGGCGCAGTCTTACAGTGGGCTACATGGAGTCCTGCTGCGGCTGTTGGCATTTCCCTACGTTCTTGTCGAAGTCTCCACGCCCCCCCCGCCTTGAAAGGCCTCAGCGCTTTCCTCTACCGTAATGGCCTGTCCCTTCTTCTACGGATAAGCCATGTCTTTGGCCTGCTCACGCTCCTTGTTCTTCATGGCGTTCCTTGCTGGCGCCATGGCCTTGGGCGCTTCGTATTATCTGGAGTACGCCATCGGGCTCGAGCCTTGTGGCCTGTGCATGCTGCAGCGGGTCTGTCTGCTGCTGTTCACGCTGGTCTGCATGAGTGCTGCTTTGCACGGCCCTCAGCGCCTGGGCAGCGTCGTGTACTGGCTGGCGGGCCTGACCTGTGCCGGCGCGGGCACGGCCATTGCGTGGCGCCAGGTGCTGTTGCAAAGTGACCCGGTCAAGCAATTGGTGGCCTGTGCGCCAGAAGCCCTGGGCTATTCACCCGACACTCCGTTGTTGTGCCTGCTCAAGCGAATGTTCGATGGCACTGTCGATTGTGCGCATATTTCCTGGTCGCTGTTCGGCCTGAGCATCGCCGAGTGGAGCTTGATGTTTTTTTTCGCGGTGCTGATTCTCGCCGCGTACCAAACCCTCCGCCTGGTCTGGTATGCCTGTCAGCGACCGTCCAGCGGCGAGTCGTCGCACCCGGGCTGGACAACGGATTAAACACTTGTATGAACTTTATCTCCTGCGTACCTTGAAGCAGTTGGCGTGCGAGCATAATCTGGCCCGCACGCGTCATTGGATTCATGTTGCTCGATGGTGCCTTGCCTGGCCGAACCTTGATCCTCAAGTCTTGCGGCCAGCGCGGGTGGCATTACCCAAAAGGGAAGAGAGATCACCATGCTCGAAAGTTGTCAGAATGCTCAGGAACGCTGGGGTGGAGTGCACCTGCTGATCGATCGCTGGTTGCAGGAGCGTCACGAGCTGGTTCGGGCCTATGATGCTCTCGGTGCCAAGCCCGAGGCGCTGGGCGACAATCGACAGCCTTTACAGGAGTTCTGCGGGGTCCTGGTCGACTACGTCTCTGCCGGCCATTTCGAGATCTACGAACAGCTCACCGGCGAGGCCAAGGCGTTTGGCGACAAGCGCGGTCTGGAGTTGGCTGAAACCCTCTACCCACGCATCGACGTCATCACTGAAAAGCTGCTGGCGTTCAATGATCTGTGCGATGCCGGCAAGTGTGTTGCCGAGAAGTTCAAGGAGCTGGGTGGCTTGCTCCACGAGCGCTTCGAACTGGAAGACTGCCTGATCGAAGTGCTGCACACCGCCCACAAGGAAGAGGCTCCGGCACAAGCCTGAACCTTGAGCGGTTGGTAACCTCCAAAACGGTGCGCATGGCGCGCCGTTTTGCGTTTTCGCGGATTGATCAGCCGGAGACGCCGAGCAGCTCCACTTCAAATACCAAGGGTGTAAACGGGGCGATCAGGTCTGCGGCGCCGTCGGCACCATAGGCCTGCACCGAAGGAATCACCAGGCGCCATTTTGCCCCCACCGGCATTTGCTGCAGGGCGGTGCGCCAACCATGAATCACGCTGTCGAGACTGAACCATTGTGGCTGCTCGTTCTGATCGAACACCGTGCCGTCGGGTAGCCTGCCAACGTAGCGAACCTGGACCTTGCCATGGGGACCGGCCTTGGCGCCGCTGCCGGCAACTTGCTCGGTCAGCAGAATGCCGTCCGCCAGTTCGCGCACGCCCGGGCGGGACTTTTCGCTAGCCAGAAAACGCTGCTCCGTTTGCAGGGCAACTTCACTTTGCGGTACGCCTGGCTGCTCGCTCATCCGTGCTTCGTGCTCGGTCAGGATCCGCTCGATCTGCTGGTCGTCGAGCGCCAGCGGCTTGCCTTGATAGGCCTGTTGCAAACCTTCGATCAGTGCCTGGATCTGCAGGTCGGGAGCCTCCTGGCGCAGGCGTTCACCCAGGCTCGCACCGAGGCTGTAGGCGAGATCATGAGCCTCATCCCCAGGTTTTTTTTCAGCAGCCTGCGCCATTGAAAAAATCAGGCACAGGGGTAAAAAAAGCAGACGCGACATGAGCATTCTCCAGCGTGGAATGCGCAGGATTATGCCAGTGAGAATGCCTCGGTCGGTGAACTGCTTTGAGGTGCAGGCGGAACATTTTCAGTTCCGTGCAACCCACGGCAATCGATACTGTCAACATGCCCTAGCGGCGGTAGCAGCAGAGGTCTAGTATGAGCCGCACTCACGTCAGCCAGGAGGTAACCCATGTCGGCCAATAAGAAGCCTGTAAATACTCCGTTGCACTTACTCCAACAGCTTTCGGGCAGCCTGCTCGAACATTTGGAAAATGCTTGTTCACAAGCCTTGGCTGATGCTGAAAAACTGCTCGCCAAGCTGGAAAAGCAACGCGGAAAAGCTCAGGAAAAACTGCACAAATCGCGCACCAAATTGCAGGACGCTGCGGCGGCCGGCAAGTCCAAGGCACAGGCCAAGGCCAAGGGTGCGGTCAAGGAACTTGAAGACCTGCTCGACGCGCTCAAGGACCGTCAATCCGAGACGCGCAACTACATCCTCAATCTCAAACGCGATGCCCAGGAAAGCCTGAAACTGGCCCAGGGTGTAGGCCGGGTGAAAGAGGCCGTTGGCAAGGTCTTGACCCAGCGTTCGGCCAAGCCAGCACCGGCGGCAAAAAAACCTGCGGCCAAACCGGCAGCGACCAAGGCTCCAGCTAAAACTGTGGCCAAGCCTGCAGCCAAGACCCCGGCTAAAACTGCAGCCGCCAAACCAGCGGCCAAGCCAGTGGCAAAAACCGCTGCAGCCAAACCAGCGGCCAAGCCAGTGGCGAAAACTGCTGCGGCCAAACCAGCAGCCAAGCCAGTGGCAAAACCAGCCGCCGCCAAGCCTGCCGCGAAAACCGCCGCCGCAAAACCGGCCGCCAAGCCAGTAGCGAAAACCGCTGCCGCGAAACCGGCCGTCAAGCCAGCAGCCAAACCGGTTGCCGCTAAACCAGCGGTCAAGCCGGCTGCTAAACCAGCCGCCAAGCCTGCTGCCAAGGCACCTGCCAAGCCAGCAGCAAAACCTGCAACCAAGCCAGTAGCGGCCAAGCCCGCCGCCAAGCCTGCGGTGAAAAAGCCGGTGGCCGCGAAACCGGCTGCTGCCAAGCCTGCCACCGCTGCCGTGGCTGCCAAACCGGCGACCCCCACGCCAGCCGCTGCGCCAGCGTCAGCGCCGGTCGCAGTGACCAGCACCGCGCCAGCCGCCACCAACAGCACCACCAACACCCCGACCAGCGCTTCCTAAGCCGAGGTCAACGCGACGCGCAGCTGCTGCAGCGCGTCGCGATCAAGGTTGGCGGCGTCCGTCGCCAATCCTTCCAGCCACGCGGCCAAGTCGTTCGCTTGAGCTGCCGGCCAGTCCTGTGCCGAACTTTCCAGACGCCCCAACAGTTGCCGCTCGGCTGCAAGCTCCAGTGCCTTGACCTGCGCGCGCAGAGTCGCGAGCTGTGGGTCAGCTGCCGCGGCAGTTTTCCATGACGTGCGCAATTGCCGGAGGGGCTCCACCACGTCGCGGGACCAGGGCAAGGCGACTTGCTGAAGGTCTAGAAGGCGTTGGCGGGTGCAGGCGACACCCCGTGCACCGAGCCAGGCCGCGCAGAGCAGCAGGCAGACATTGGCCCCGGCGCCTTGCAATCGCAGGCACGCGTCCTCCACGCCAGGTCGTGCATAGGTGTCGAGGGAAAAGCTCCACAGGTCAGAGGACATAGTGCTACTCGCGCTAGTTGCGAGCGAAGCTGGTAGACTCCGCCGCCATTATGATTCGACTTCAGAACCTGACTTTACAGCGTGGCCCGCAACGTCTGCTAGAAGACGCCGAGCTGACCCTGCACGCCGGCCACAAAGCCGGCCTCATCGGTGCCAACGGCGCCGGCAAATCGAGCCTGTTCGCCTTGATCCGGGGCGAGCTGCACCCGGATTCGGGTGACTGCTTCCTGCCGGCCGATTGGCGTATCGCCCACATGCGCCAGGAAATCGAGACGCTCGAACGCCTGGCGGTCGACTACGTGCTCGATGGCGACCTGCGCCTGCGCGAGGTCCAGCGCGACCTGGCGACAGCCGAAGCGGCCCATGATGGTGCCGCCCTGGCGCGCCTGCATTCGGAACTCGATAGCGCCGACGGCTATACCGCCGACGCCCGTGCACGCAAATTGCTCGCCGGGTTGGGGTTCACCAACGAGCAGATGGACCGTCAGGTCGGAGATTTCTCCGGTGGCTGGCGGATGCGTCTGAACCTGGCGCAGGCATTGATGTGTCCATCGGACCTGTTGCTGCTCGATGAGCCGACCAACCACTTGGACCTCGACGCCATCATCTGGCTCGAAGAGTGGCTAAAGAGCTACCCCGGCACCCTGCTGCTGATTTCCCACGACCGTGACTTCCTCGATGCGGTGGTCGATCACGTGGCCCACGTCGATCAGCGCAAGATCACCCTGTACCGCGGTGGCTACACGGCGTTCGAACGGGCCCGTGCCGAACGTCTGGCGCAGCAGCAACAGGCCTACGAGAAGCAGCAGGCTCAGCGGGCGCACATGGAAAGCTACATCGCCCGTTTCAAGGCCCAGGCCACCAAGGCCCGCCAGGCCCAGAGCCGGATCAAGGCGCTGGAGCGGATGGAGGAGTTGTCCGCGGCCCACGTCGATTCGCCGTTCGACTTCGTGTTCCGCGAGTCGACAAAGATCTCCAGCCCACTGATCGACCTGTCCGACGCCCGCCTGGGGTATGGCGACAAGACCATCCTGGAGAAGGTCAAGCTGCAACTGACCCCCGGCGCCCGGATCGGCCTGCTCGGCCCCAACGGTGCGGGCAAGTCGACCCTGATCAAGAACCTAGCCGGTGAGCTCGAGCCGCTGGCAGGCCGCCTGACCCGTGGCGAGAACACGGTGGTGGGTTACTTTGCCCAGCACCAACTGGACTCGCTGGATGCCAAGGCCAGCCCGTTGCTGCACTTGCAGCGCCTGGCGCCAACCGAGCGCGAGCAGACCCTGCGCGATTTCCTCGGCGGCTTCGACTTCCGTGGTGCACGGATCGACGAGCCGGTGCTGAACTTCTCCGGCGGCGAAAAAGCTCGCCTGGCGCTGGCCCTGATCGCCTGGGAGCGGCCGAACCTGCTGCTGCTCGACGAACCGACCAACCACCTGGACCTGGAAATGCGCCTGGCGCTGACCATGGCCCTGCAGGAATTCAGTGGTGCGGTACTGGTGGTCTCCCACGACCGTCACTTGCTCAAAAGCACCACCGACAACTTTTTCCTGGTGGCCGATGGCAAGGTCGAGGAGTTCGACGGCGACCTGGAAGACTACGCCCGCTGGCTGGTCGAGTATCGCCAGCGCAACGCGCCGGTGAGCAACACCCCGGTCAACCCGGACAAGACCGACAAGAAGGCCCAGCGCCAGGCAGCCGCGGCGTTGCGCCAGCAACTGGCACCGCACAAGCGCGAAGCCGACAAGCTGGAAGCCGAGCTGGGCAAGCTGCACGAGAAACTGGCCAAGGTTGACACCAGTCTGGGCGACAGCGATATCTACGAGCCGGCGCGCAAGAACGAATTGCGTGACTTGCTGGCCGAGCAGGCCAAATTGAAAGTCCGTGAAGCCGAGCTTGAAGAAGCCTGGATGCAAGCCCTGGAACTGCTGGAAGGCATGCAGGCGGAGCTGGAGGCGTTGTCGTGATGGAAGCCTTCAAGCTGCCATTGCCGGCCGTGTGGGTCGAGCCGATCTGGCTCGGCGTGCAGATCCTGCTGATCCTGTTGGCGGGTTACCTGACGCAGCGCTTCGTGGCGAAAGGCCTGACTCGTCTGGGTGAGCGTTACCCGTTTCCGCCGCAGTTGCTGATGCCGCTGCGCGGCGGCCTGCGTTGGCTGATCATGGGCAGTGCGCTGATCTTTGTCCTCGAGCGCCTGGGGGTTTCCGCCACGGTGCTGTGGACCGCGCTATCCGGCTTTGTCGCGGTCGCCGCGGTGGCGTTCTTCGCCATGTGGAGTGTGCTGTCGAACCTGCTCTGCGCGATTCTGATCTTCACCGTCGGGCCGTTTCGCCTGGGGGATGTGGTCGAGTTGGTGGACACCACCGACAAGCCCGGCGTCAAGGGTCGAGTGGTGGCGATCAACCTGCTGTACACCACGTTGATCGAGGCCGAGGAACTGGGCACCGGTAGCGCCATGGTGCAAGTGCCCAACAGCCTGTTCTTCCAGCGCTCGGTGCGCCGCTGGCGCGGTAGCGACGTACTGCCTTCCAGTGGCTTTGAAAAATAGCCGACACGCTGGTCGGCAGCGGCCACTTCCTGCAAAAAATCGATAGTCATTCGCCGGCTGGCGCATTAGCTTAGACGCCTGACAAGAAGCTTGAGTCGAGGTGTGCGATGGTGCTTGAAACATGGCTGGCGTTTTTTGCCGCCTGCTGGGTGATCAGCCTTTCTCCGGGCGCCGGCGCCATCGCGTCGATGTCCAGCGGTTTGCGCTACGGGTTCTGGCGCGGTTACTGGAACGCCCTGGGCCTGCAACTGGGCCTGGCCTTGCAGATTGCAATCGTCGCGGCCGGGGTCGGGGCGATTCTCGCGACGTCGGCCACTGCGTTTTATGTGATCAAGTGGTTTGGTGTTGCCTACCTGGTGTTTCTCGCCGTCAAGCAATGGCAAGCGCTGCCCAGCGACCTGAACGATGATGCGGCGGTTCGCCCGATCGGCAAGCCCTTGGCCCTGATGTTCCGCGGTTTCCTGGTGAACGTCAGCAATCCCAAGGCGTTGGTGTTCATGCTGGCGGTACTGCCACAGTTCATTGACCCGCACGCACCGCTGGTGGCGCAGTACCTGATCCTGGGGGCGACGATGATCTGCGTCGACCTGGTGGTGATGGCCGGCTACACGGGCCTCGCGTCCAAGGTGCTGCGCCTGCTGCGTACTCCCAAGCAACAGAAACGCATGAACCGTACCTTTGCTGGTTTGTTCATTGGTGCTGCGGCGTTTATGGCGACTCTGCGTAAAGCGGTGGTGTAAGCCGTCCGGCACCCGGCAAGGCGACCCCGAGGGGTCGCCTTTTTCATTTCTGCGCGGGATAAAACGCCCAAAGCGCGACAAAGCTTGAGTGAAACTCATTCGAAGTGAACAATATGTAACTTCGTATTTCCAATTGAGATTCATTCATGACTGCCCCGTCCCGTTTTCTGGCCTGGCTGGTGCTCCCGTGGTTATCGCTGTGCAGTTTCAATCTGCTGGCCGACACCGTGGAAGGCGCTCCCCAGGCCCTGCACGTACTCGATTACATTGGCGCCGATTACCCGGCGGCGGTCGAGGCAGGCAAGGTGATCGATGCCGCCGAGTATCAGGAGCAGGTCGAGTTTCTGCGGGCGCTGCAGGGTTTTATCGCGGGATTGCCGGCCAGGCCGCAGAAGCCTGAGTTGGAGCAGGGCGTGCTCGCACTGAGCAAGGCGGTCGCCGAGCGCCAGGACGGTGTGAGTGTCGCCCGCCAGGCGCGGCAGTTGGGTGCGAAGCTGGCGGTGGCCTACGAGGTCAGCCAAGCGCCGATCATTACCCCCGACCCCGTGCGCGGTGCACCGTTGTATGCCCAGCATTGCTCGGTGTGCCATGGCGCCAGCGGTGCTGGCGATGGCCCCGCCGGGGTCGGCCTGGAGCCCGCGCCGGCGAACCTGCGGGATAGCTCGCGCCAGGACCGCCTGAGTCTCTACGCGATCTACAGCACCCTTGGGCAGGGCATCGAAGGCACCGACATGCCGGCGTTCGCCGATCAACTGGACGAGCGTCAGCGCTGGGACCTGGCCACTTACATCGCTAGTTTCAGCGTCGACCCGGCGGCGGTGAAAAACCAGCAGACCTACAACCTGGCCGATCTGGCGCGCCAGACGCCGGCCGAAGTGCTGGCGGCCGACGGACCTGAAGCGGCGGCCACCTTCCGTGCGCAACGGGCCCAGCCTCCGCAAGTCAAGCGTGGCCCGGGGCAGTTGCTCGACTACACCGCCGCGACCCTGGACAAGAGCATCGCCGCCTACCGTGCCGGCGACCACGACCAGGCCTACGACCTGTCGGTGGCGGCGTATCTGGAGGGGTTCGAGCTGGTCGAGAGCTCGCTGGATAACGTCGACGCCACAGTGCGCAAAGACACCGAAAAGTCGCTGATGGCCTACCGTCAGTCGCTGCAGGACGGTTTGCCGGTGGAGCAGGCCCAGCAGCGCCTGGATACCGCCAAAGCCAAGCTCAAGGAGTCCGCCAGCCTTCTGGGCAGCGATGGCTTGAGCTGGTCGCTGAGCTACATCTCTGGCCTGTTGATCCTGTTGCGCGAAGGCCTGGAGGCGATCCTCGTACTGGCGGCGATCCTCGCGTTCCTGCGTAACACTGGCCAGCAGTCGGCGGTGCGCAGTGTCAACGTCGGCTGGGGCCTGGCCTTGCTGGCCGGTCTTGCCACCTGGGCGTTGGCCGCCTATGTGATCGATGTCAGTGGCGCCCAGCGCGAACTGCTCGAGGGGGCGACCGCCCTGTTCGCCAGCGTCATGGTGCTATGGCTGGGTGTCTGGATGCACGACCGTCGCCATGCGGCGGCCTGGCAGGATTACATCAAGAGCAGCCTGGTGGGTGGAGGTGGGCGTTTCGGTTTTGCGGTCCTGGCGTTTTTCTCGGTGTACCGCGAGCTGTTCGAAGTGATCCTGTTCTACGAAACCCTGTGGCTGCAAGCCGGCCCGGCCGGGCATAACGCGGTGCTGGCGGGTGGTGCAACCGCGCTGGTGCTGCTGATCGGCCTGGCCTGGGTGATTTTGCGCGGCTCGGCGAAATTGCCCCTGGCCCTGTTCTTCGGCATCAATGCCGGGCTGCTCTGCGCCTTGTCGGTGGTGTTTGCCGGGCATGGTGTGAAAGCCTTGCAGGAAGCCGGGGTCTTTGGCACGCGTCCGGTGCCATTCTTTGACTTCGACTGGTTGGGGATTCACGCTGATGCCTATTCGCTCGGTGCGCAGGCAGTGGCGATCCTGGCGATTGTCGTGTTGTACAGCCGCAGTCGTATGGCCGAGAAGCGGCGCATGCCGGTTTCGTAACCAGCATTTGACTTGCCCGCGATGCTTTCAACAGAGGAAAACACAATGCGAGTCTGGATCGATGCCGATGCCTGCCCCAGGGCGGCGAAGGATCTGGTAGTGAAGTTTGCCCTCAAGCGTCAGTTCGAGGTGCTGCTGGTGGCGGGGCAGCCGCAGACCAAGCCGGGCCTGGCGCTGGTCAAGTTGATCGTGGTGCCCAGCGGCCCGGATGCGGCAGACGACTACCTGGTGGAGCATGCCGTGCCCGGCGAGTTGGTGATCTGCAGCGATGTGCCGCTGGCCGACCGCCTGGTGAAAAAGGGCGTTGCCGCGCTGGACCCGCGCGGCAAGGAGTTCGATGCACAGAACATGGGCGACCGCCTGGCGGTGCGCAATCTGTTCACCGACCTGCGTGAACAGGGGCAGATGAGTGGCGGTCCGGCGCCGTTCGGCGAACGGGAAAAACAGGCGTTCGCCAATGCGCTGGACCGGATCCTGACCCGGCTCAGCCGCCAGGCCTGAACGTTGCCACTCAGGCCCCTTGCGCTGGCATGCCAGCTCCTGCTGCGGGGTAGGTCAGGCGTCGTTTTCGTGGGTCAGTTCGAGCACCCGGTCCACCAGCTTGTTGATACCTGAAGCCACTTCGCTGATCGACTGCGCCAGCATGTAGGCCGGGGTGCTCACCAGTTTGCGCGCCTTGTCTTCGACGATGTCGGTGACGGCGCAGTCGGTGTGGGTGGCGCCCATCTTGGTCAGCGCCGCAGCGGTATCGGCGTCGTTGCCGATGGTGCAAGTGACGCCGGGACCGTAGATCTTCGCCGCCAGGGCCGGGGAAATACAGATCAGGCCCACCGGCTTGCCGGCTTCGGCAAAAGCCTCGGCCAGGGCCAGGACTTCTGGTTGCAGGCTGCAGCCCGCGCCTTCGATGGCAAAGTTGGAAAGGTTCTTGGCGGCGCCAAACCCTCCGGGAACGATCAGCGCATCGAAGTCCTCGGCGTTGGCGTCACGCAGGTCCTTGACCTGGCCACGGGCGATGCGAGCCGACTCCACCAGCACATTGCGCGACTCGGGCATTTCTTCGCCAGTCAGGTGATTGATCACATGCAACTGGGTGATGTTCGGGGCAAAACACTGCACCTGTGCGCCACGCTGGTCCAGGCGCAGCAGGGTAATCACGCTTTCGTGGATCTCGGCGCCGTCATAGACGCCACAGCCGGAAAGTATCACTGCAACTTTTTTGCTCATGGGTTCTTCTCCAGGTTCATGGCGCTAAATGTCCACTAATTTGTCGCTCGTTGCCATAGGGTTGCTGCGTGTCTGGGCCTAATCTCTGGACAACCACTGCCCACGGGTCGCGTCATGAATTTCATTTTGTATGCGGTGCCGTTTTTCTTCGTGCTGATTGCCATCGAGCTGCTGGCCGACCGTTGGCGGGGAGTCAGTCATTACCGCCTGGCGGACGCGATCAACAGCCTCAGCACGGGCGTGTTGTCGACCACCACCGGGCTGCTGACCAAGGGCGTGGGCCTGCTGACCTACGCCTTTGCCCTCGAGCACCTGGCGCTGTTCGAACTGTCGGCGGACAACCCGTGGACCTGGGTGTCGGCCTTTGTCCTCTATGACTTGTGCTACTACTGGCTGCACCGCTGTGGCCATGAGCGCAACATCCTCTGGGCGGCGCATTCGGTGCACCATCAAAGCGAGGACTACAACCTGTCCACGGCGCTGCGCCAGACCAGCACCGGGTTCCTGCTGGGCTGGATCTTCTATCTGCCGCTGGCAGTGCTCGGCGTGCCCCTGCTGGTGTTTGTCAGTGTCGCGGCGCTGAACCTGCTGTACCAGTTCTGGGTCCACACCCGGCACATTCCCAAGCTGGGCTGGTTCGAGTGGTTCTTCGTGACCCCATCCAATCATCGTGCTCACCATGCACAGAACGCTCTCTACATGGATCGCAACTATGGCGGGGTGTTCATTATTTGGGACCGGCTGTTTGGTTCTTATCAGGAAGAGGACGACAACGAGCCGGTGATTTTTGGCGTGACCACGCCGCTGGCCAGCTGGAATCCGTTGTGGGCGAACGTGCAGTTCTACGCGCAGTTGTGGACCGATGCGCGGCGCGCCGAGCGGCTATGGGACAAGCTGCGGATCTGGTTCATGCGTACCGGCTGGCGGCCAGCGGACGTTGCCGCCAAGTACCCGTTGCACAAGCCGCAGTTGAGCCAGTTCCGCAAGTTCGAGGTGCCATTGGCCGGGCGCCAGCAATTGTACGTAGCCCTGCAGTTCTGTGTGTACGTTGCCTTGGGCAGTTACCTGCTGGGTCGTGAGCAACACCTGCCCGGCAGCGCGTTGCTGCTGGGTTGGGGCGCGCTGGCGTTCGGTCTGTTTGTGCTGGGCATGGCCCTGGAGAATCGCCCGCAGGCGCTCAGGCTGGAACTGCTGCGGCTGCTATCGAACCTACCGCTGGTATGGCTGGCACCGCTGGCGGGGCTATGGCCGGCCAGCAATCTGATCTGGGTCGGCCTGAGCGCTTACAGTGTGCTGAGTGGGATTGCGCTGTACGCTTGCCAAAAGTCGTTCACTCGGCTGGCGTCGTAGGCTCGTTCTTGGCCTTTTCGGCGATCAAGGCCTGCTCGTCGGCATAGACCTGGCGGGCCAGGCGAGCGTTCTTGAAACGGCGACGCAGCCACAGGACGGCGCCCAGCACCAGCAGGGCGCCAAGCACCCATAGCTCGTACTTCTTGACGCTGCCCAGCATGCCTTCGAGCACTGCGCCAAAATGATAGGCGGCAGCCGCCAGCGCGGTAGCCCAGATCGCCGCGCCGATGCCGTTGAGGATCAGGTAGCGTCCCGGCGGGTATCCCGAAAGGCCGATGGCCACCGGCATCACCGTGCGCAGGCCGTAGACGAAACGAAAGCTCAGGACCCAGATGTCCGGGTGCTTGCGGATATGCTCCAGCGCCCGGTCGCCCATCATTTGCCAGCGTGGTTTGCGCGCCAGCAGCTTGCGCCCGTGCTTGCGTCCCAGGAAGTACCACAGCTGGTCACCGGCATAGCTGCCGAGGAACGCCACGACCACCACCACATTGATGTCCATGTATCCGCGGAACGCGAGGAATCCCGCAAGAACCAGGATGGTTTCGCCTTCGAAGAACGTGCCTAGAAAGAGGGCAAAGTAGCCAAAATCATGCAGGAATTGTTGGAGCATTGTCTGGGTGCTGGCGAAATGAACGCGCAGCCTAACCCTTCGGGCTCAGGGAGGAAAGTATCCAAATGTGTCTCGACGTGAACATTTCCTACAAGGACAATGAATGCGGCTACTGGTCACAGGGGTGCACACAACTGTCATACGACGGTCATAATGAGCGCTTATAACTGTCACGCTCGCCCGCCAGCGCGGGCTCAGGAGTCTGCCGTGAGCTTTACCCCCGCCAACCGTTTGTTTCCTGCAACCCGCCTGCGTCGCAACCGTCGCGATGACTTTTCACGCCGTCTGGTGCGGGAAAATGTCCTGACCAGCAACGACCTGATTCTGCCGGTGTTTGTGCTGGACGGTGAGAACCGTCGCGAAGCGGTGGCCTCGATGCCGGGCGTAGAGCGCCTGACCATCGACTTGTTGCTCGAGGAAGCGGCCCAGTGGGTAGAACTTGGCATCCCGGCCATCGCGCTGTTCCCGGTGACCCCGAGCGAGCTCAAGTCCCTGGACGCCGCCGAGGCCTGGAATCCGGACGGCATTGCCCAGCGCGCTACCCGCGCCCTGCGTGCACGGTTCCCGGAGCTGGGGGTGATCACCGATGTCGCACTGGACCCGTTCACCACCCACGGCCAGGACGGTATCCTTGATGAAGAAGGCTACGTGCAGAACGACATCACCGTCGATGCATTGGTCCGCCAGGCTTTGTCCCATGCTGCGGCAGGTGCCCAGGTGGTGGCCCCCTCGGACATGATGGATGGACGGATCCAGGCGATCCGCGAAGCGCTGGAGCTGGCCGGTCATGTCAACGTGCGGATCATGGCTTACTCGGCCAAGTACGCCAGTGCCTACTACGGTCCGTTTCGCGATGCAGTCGGCTCGGCCCTGAACCTGGGCAAGGCAAACAAGGCGTCCTACCAGATGGACCCGGCCAACGGCAACGAAGCCTTGCATGAAGTGGCTAGCGACTTGTCAGAAGGTGCGGATATGGTCATGGTCAAGCCAGGCATGCCGTACCTGGATATTCTTTATCGAGTCAAAGAAGAATTTAAAGTGCCGACCTTTGTCTATCAGGTCAGCGGTGAATACGCCATGCACATGGCGGCAATCCAGAATGGCTGGTTGAGCGAAGGGGTGATTCTTGAATCCCTGACCGCTTTCAAACGCGCCGGTGCTGATGGCATCCTCACCTACTTTGCCGTACGTGCCGCTCAATTGTTACGAGAGCAAAAATAGCCCTCCCAGGAACACGCGATGAATACCGAAGGACTCACTGAAGTTGCTGTAAACGAAGCTCAGCCCGTGGTCGAGCCCGTCGTTGAATCCACCCCCGAAGCGCTGCCGGAACGTGAACCGGTCGCAGCGCCGCCGGTGGTGGTCGCCGACGCCGCCCCTGCGGCGCCGGCCATCGCGATCCCGGGCCTGGATGACAGCAGCCTGTACATCCATCGCGAGCTGTCGCAACTGCAGTTCAACATCCGCGTGCTGGAACAGGCGCTGGATGAGTCCTATCCCTTGCTGGAGCGGCTGAAGTTCCTGCTGATCTTCTCCAGCAACCTGGACGAGTTCTTCGAGATTCGTGTCGCCGGGCTGAAGAAACAAATCACCTTCGCCCGCGAACAAGCCGGTGCCGACGGCCTGCAGCCGCATCAGGCGCTGGCCCGCATCAGCGAACTGGTGCACGGCCATGTCGATCGCCAGTACGCCATCCTCAACGACATCCTGTTGCCGGAGCTGGAGAAACATCAGGTCCGCTTCATCCGTCGGCGTCACTGGAACACCAAGATCAAGACCTGGGTGCGCCGCTATTTCCGCGACGAGATCGCACCGATCATCACCCCGATCGGCCTCGATCCGACGCACCCGTTCCCATTGCTGGTGAACAAGAGCCTGAACTTCATCGTCGAGCTCGAGGGCATCGACGCCTTCGGTCGTGACTCCGGCCTGGCGATCATCCCGGCACCACGTTTGCTGCCACGGGTCATCAAGCTGCCGGAAGAAGTCGGCGGCACCGGCGATAACTATGTGTTCCTGTCGTCGATGATCCATGCGCACGCCGACGACCTGTTCCAGGGCATGAAGGTCAAGGGCTGCTACCAGTTCCGCCTGACCCGTAACGCCGACCTGTCGGTCGACACCGAAGATGTCGAAGACCTGGCCCGCGCCCTGCGCGGCGAGCTGTTCTCGCGGCGCTACGGCGATGCGGTGCGCCTGGAGGTGGCCGACACTTGCCCGAAACACCTGTCCGACTACCTGCTCAAGCAGTTCAACCTGCACGAGACCGAGTTGTATCAGGTCAACGGCCCGGTCAACCTGACGCGCCTGTTCAGCATCACCGGCCTGGACAGTCACCCCGAGCTGCAATACACGCCGTTCACCCCGCAGATCCCGAAACTGCTGCAGAACAGCGAGAACATTTTCAGCGTGATCAGCAAGCAGGACATTCTGCTGCTGCACCCGTTCGAGTCGTTCACCCCGGTGGTCGACCTGCTGCGCCAGGCTGCCAAGGACCCGCATGTGCTGGCGGTCCGCCAGACCCTGTACCGTTCCGGCGCCAACTCGGAAATCGTCGATGCCCTGGTCGACGCCGCGCGTAACGGCAAGGAAGTCACGGCGGTGATCGAGCTGCGTGCGCGCTTTGATGAAGAGTCCAACCTGCAACTGGCCAGCCGCTTGCAGGCTGCCGGTGCGGTGGTGATCTACGGTGTGGTCGGCTTCAAGACCCACGCCAAGATGATGCTGATCCTGCGTCGCGAGGCTGGCGAAATCGTCCGCTACGCGCACCTGGGTACCGGTAACTACCACGCCGCCAACGCCCGCCTGTATACCGACTACAGCTTGCTGACGTCCGACGATGCCTTGTGCGAAGACGTCGGCAAACTATTCAGCCAGTTGATCGGCATGGGCAAGACGCTGCGCATGAAGAAGCTGCTGCATGCGCCGTTTACCCTGAAGAAGGGCATGCTCGACATGATTGCCCGCGAAACCCAGTTTGCGCTCGACGGCAAGCCGGCACATATCATTGCCAAGTTCAACTCGCTGACCGATCCGAAGATCATCCGCGCGCTGTACAAGGCCAGCCAATCAGGGGTGCGCATCGACCTGGTGGTGCGTGGCATGTGCTGCCTGCGGCCAGGCATCGCCGGGGTCTCGCACAACATTCACGTGCGCTCGATCATCGGTCGCTTCCTCGAGCACACGCGGGTGTTCTACTTCCTCAATGGCGGCGAGGAGCAGATGTTCCTGTCCAGTGCCGACTGGATGGAGCGCAACCTGGATAAACGGGTTGAGACCTGCTTCCCGGTAGAAGGCAAGAAACTGCTGACCCGGGTCAAGAAAGAGCTGGAGCTGTACCTCAGCGACAACACCCACAGCTGGAGCCTGCAGTCGGACGGTCGGTACATCCGCAACACCCCGACCGGCAACCAGAACCCGCGCAGTGCGCAGGCGACGTTGCTCGAGCGTCTGGGTAGCCCGATCTTGCCGGTCAGCAGTTGATCGACAGGTAGCAGGCAAAAAAATGGCGATCCCTGGGGATCGCCATTTTTGTTTCTGCACCGCTCAGGCCATGCCTCAGCGCACGTTGAGGGTGAACCCGATCCGCGCCAGCCACTCGGCCTCCAGGGCGAAGTCGGCCTGGGTCAGCTGATTGTCGTCCAGCCACTGTTCCGGGAACTGCACTTCCAGGCTGTCGCGGTTGGCGTGCAGGGTGACCTGGGGCATCGTCTGGGTGCCGCGGATGTGATGGAACAGGATCGCGAAGCGCAGCAGCACGCACAGGCGGATCAGCTTGATGCCTTCGTCGCCGAACTCGGCAAACTTGTCCTTGGGAATGTTGCGTCGGTGACCACGTACCAGCAGCGCCAGCATCAGTTGGTCTTCGCGGGAGAAGCCGGCGAGGTCGGAGTGCTCGATCAGGTAGGCGCCGTGCTTGTGGTAATGGTAGTGAGCGATATCCAGGCCGACTTCATGGACCTTGGCGGCCCAGCCCAGTAGCTCGCGCCACACACCGTCATCCAGCTCCCAGTCCACCGCCACCTGGTCGAACGCGTGCAGGGCCTTGCGTTCAACCCGAGCGGCTTGCTCCAGGTCGACGTGGTAACGGTCCATCAGCGAGCTCAGGGTGCGCTCACGGACGTCTTCGTGGTGATGGCGGCCCAGCAGGTCGTACAGCACGCCTTCGCGCAGGGCACCGTCGCAATGGTCCATGCGCTGCAGTTCAAGGGCGTCGAAGATGGCTTCGAGAATCGCCAGGCCGGCCGGGAAGATCGCCCGACGGTCAGGCTTGATGCCTTCGAAGTCGATCTTCTCGGCGTCGCCCAGCTTGAACAGCTTGCGCTTGAGCCAGGCCAGGCCTTCGGCATTGACCTCGCCCGCGCCGTGGCCGCCGGCCTTGAGGGCCAGGCCGATGGCGCGAATGGTGCCCGAGGAGCCGATGGCCTCATCCCAGGTCAGGCGGTGCAGGGCGTGTTCGATGCTCATGATCTCCAGGCGCGCTGCGGTGTACGCCTGGGCGTAGCGTGCCGGGGTGATCTTGCCGTCCTTGAAGTAGCGCTGGGTGAAGCTCACGCAGCCCATTTGCAGGCTTTCGCGCAGCAGCGGCTCAAAGCGCTGGCCAATAATGAATTCGGTACTGCCGCCACCGATGTCGGCGACCAGGCGCTTGCCCGGAGTGTCGGCGAGGGTGTGGGAAACGCCCAGGTAAATCAGGCGCGCTTCTTCTCGCCCGGAGATGACTTCGACCGGGTGGCCGAGGATTTCTTCGGCGCGGCGGATGAATTCGCCACGGTTGCGCGCTTCACGCAGGGCGTTGGTGCCGACGATCCGCACCGCACCCAGGGGCATGCCGTTGATCAGTTGGGCAAAACGCTTGAGGCAATCGAGCCCGCGCTGCATGGATTCTTCGTTGAGTTGGCGCGCCTCGTCGATCCCGGCCGCCAGTTGCACCTTTTCGCCGAGCCGCTCGAGAATGCGGATCTCATTGTGGTGAGCCTTGGCCACGACCATATGGAAGCTGTTCGAGCCCAGGTCGATAGCGGCGATCAGGGACAGATTCTTGGCTTGGGATTGGGGCATGGTCTAGAGGTCTCGGTCGATAACCCGACCATCGTGCCACGATCAATCGCTGCCGCCAACGCGCAGTGTTTAAAGCATTGATCCAACTCAGTTGTGTGGGTGAGCGCTGTGGGGGCAATCGCGAGCAGGCTCGCTTTCACATGGACTCAGGCAATGCACGCGACGGGCGGTCGGCGAACCGCCAAATCCTGCTGGGCGTCGCCAAATTGCGTCCCTGGCTCCCGCCGCCGCCGGAGTTGAGCTATACCCAAACTCACGCAACACCATAGCGAGACTCAATCAACTGCGGCTTCCTGAACGAGGGAAGGGCGGCTATGATGGGCCACGTTTTTTTGCTTACAACCTGGAGACTTCCATGAGCAGCGATCTTATCAAACACGTTAGCGACGCTAGCTTCGAAGCTGACGTACTCAAGGCCGAAGGTGCTGTACTGGTCGACTACTGGGCTGAGTGGTGCGGTCCATGCAAGATGATCGCTCCGGTCCTGGACGAAATCGCTGAGACCTACAAAGGCAAGCTGACCGTTGCCAAGCTGAACATCGACGAAAACCAGGAAACCCCGGCCAAGCACGGCGTGCGTGGTATTCCGACGCTGATGCTGTTCAAGAACGGCAACGTCGAAGCCACCAAGGTCGGTGCGCTGTCGAAGTCGCAACTGGCTGCCTTCCTCGACGCCAACATCTAAGCGTCGTTGCAGGTGGTACCCGAAAAGCCCCGCAAATTGCGTAATGCTGTTCACTTAAGCGGAGCAGCCTTACGGTCCACTGGGAACCGGGTCTTTGAAATCTTCACCGTCCTTGGCCTCGAAGGCCTGGGGCGGTGATCCAGAAACAATCCCCCGATACCTGCCCTCAGTTCCGCCAAGCGTCTCCCTGTCGCTGAAACTGGATTGGCTGCTGCCATCACGATCAATTGCACGGCGATGTACTGACAGGCCGGTTTGAAACGGATGTCCGAAGGCGCTCGACCAAACGCCACCGCCGCTTGGCTCGCTTCCCGGCGAATCACGTTGTAAGCCAGCAACAGCCCCCACACTTCCTGATAGATCAGCTCGATTTTTTTGCTGCGCAAGGTCATTGCGTTCTGTTGCATTGAACTCTTGATGTCCCTGAAACCCAACTCGATCTCCCAACGCTCCTGATAAAGTTTGGCAACAGCCTTAGTGGTGTAGGTCTTGGCCGGCAAGGACGTCATGACGGTTTTCACTTTGCCTTGAATTTCATAGCTGACTTCGCGTACCTCCCAGTGCGAGGGAAGAGTCGGATTTCGCTTTCTGGCCTGTGGCGAGACTTTCATACGCACCAAACGGTCGCGCTGGTTGTAGCGGGCCACTTCCTCGCAGACCAGTCCCTTTTTTGCCGGGATCAACCAATGACGGCTGGTGCCCGTTCTACTTAGGCTCAACAGCAGCTCCGCGCCCCAGAACCCTTTGTCGAACAGCGTCACCGAGTGGTCGGGAATCTGCTGCAAAAACTCGTCGGCCAGGCGCATTTCACTGCGTCGGTAGGGGCTCAATTGTGCATCTAGGATCACGTGCGAACGCACATTCATTAGCGCCACCAGGCGCAGCATCGGAAACGGTGTCTGGCGATCGCTGGGGGTGTTTCCCGACCCGAAGTGATCTCGAAGCTCGGGCGTATCCGGGGTGCGAAAAAGCGCACCGTCCACCGCGAAAACCTGCAAATTATGCCAGGCATCATCGTCATAGCGCTCTGCGCCCCAATGGTTGCCGGTCTTACGGAACAACCACTCAACAGGATCGGCGCCGAGCCGTTTACGAGCTTCGGTTACACCACTGCGCGCCAGCAAATGGTCAGAGGCCAGGCCTTGGGCGCAGATGTTCAAACGCCTGGCCACCTCGTGAACCGGCTCGTCACGAAATAACGCCATGCCAAGCACTAGCCACAGCACTTGATCAGCGGGCAGGCGCCGCCGGCGAATGGTCGCCTGACTGGAGAGGTCGAGCGCAGACGCTACCCACTCGATGGGAATGTTTTGGGTGAAGGTGCTCAGGTCGCAGAAGTTAAAAAGGTCGTCGAGGTCGAGCAGGTCCTGTTGAACAGACATAAAAAATCCGATGCCAGAGGTCTGGCATCGGATTTTCTAGGAAGCCCGGCGTGAGCTCAAATGCTTAAGTGAACAGCATTACGCAAATTGCGGGGCTTTTCGTTATTGAGGGCTAGACGCTCCGAAACTCAGGTGGTACATTCGGCCCCGCACTGGTTTCTCCATTGCCCCCTGCTAGCCGTCGCCGACGCACTCCTTTTCGAATAAGTACGCGATCCTGTCGCCTTCTCTGCGGCGCGGCCTCATTAAGCCAAAAGCTTAATTTCCCCCCCTCCATAAATGATTACGTCATTCCTATATGAATCTGACTGAACTCAAGCAAAAGCCGATTACCGAACTGCTCGAATTGGCCGAACAGATGGGCATAGAAAATATGGCCCGTTCGCGCAAGCAGGACGTGATTTTCTCCCTGCTGAAAAAGCACGCGAAAAGCGGCGAGGAAATCTCCGGTGATGGCGTGCTGGAGATCCTCCAGGACGGCTTCGGCTTCCTGCGCTCTGCAGACGCTTCCTATCTCGCCGGCCCAGACGATATCTACGTCTCGCCGAGCCAGATCCGCCGTTTCAACTTGCGCACCGGTGACACCATCGTTGGCAAGATCCGCCCTCCAAAGGAAGGCGAGCGTTACTTCGCACTGCTCAAGGTCGACACGATCAACTTCGATCGTCCGGAGAACGCGAAGAACAAGATTCTCTTCGAGAACCTGACCCCGCTGTTCCCGACCGTGCGCATGAAGATGGAAGCCGGCAACGGTTCCACCGAAGACTTGACCGGTCGTGTCATCGACCTGTGCGCCCCGATCGGCAAAGGCCAGCGCGGTCTGATCGTTGCACCGCCCAAAGCCGGTAAAACGATCATGCTGCAAAACATTGCAGCGAACATCGCCCGTAACAACCCGGAAGTTCACCTGATCGTGCTGCTGATCGACGAGCGTCCGGAAGAAGTAACCGAAATGCAGCGCACCGTGCGCGGCGAAGTGGTTGCCTCGACGTTCGACGAGCCGCCAACCCGCCACGTGCAGGTTGCCGAAATGGTTATCGAGAAGGCCAAGCGCCTGGTTGAGCACAAGAAAGACGTGGTCATCCTGCTCGACTCGATCACTCGTCTGGCGCGTGCCTACAACACCGTGATCCCGAGCTCCGGCAAGGTCCTGACCGGTGGTGTCGATGCCCACGCCCTGGAGAAGCCAAAACGTTTCTTCGGCGCGGCACGGAACATCGAAGAAGGCGGCTCGCTGACCATCATCGCCACCGCGCTGGTTGAAACCGGCTCGAAGATGGACGAAGTGATCTACGAAGAGTTCAAGGGTACCGGCAACATGGAACTGCCCCTGGACCGCAAGATCGCTGAAAAACGCGTCTTCCCGGCCATCAACATCAACCGTTCCGGCACCCGCCGCGAAGAGTTGCTGACTGCCGACGACGAGTTGCAGCGTATGTGGATCCTGCGCAAGCTCCTGCATCCTATGGATGAAGTGGCTGCCATCGAGTTCCTGGTCGACAAGCTGAAACAGACCAAGACCAACGATGAGTTCTTCCTGTCGATGAAGCGCAAGTAAGTCGAGCGGGACCGCAAGAGCCGGGGAAACCCGGCTTTTTGCTATCTGACTTTTCATGATCTGAGCTGTCACTATTTTGAACCGTCGGGTTCGGCGCTAAACTCATGCCCCCGAACGCCACGGCCAAGCGAGGCTAACGCATGCAGTATCGCGACTTGCGCGACTTTATCAGCGGCCTGGAACAGCGCGGCGAACTCAAGCGCATCCAGGTTCCAGTGTCCCCTGTGCTGGAAATGACCGAGGTTTGCGATCGCACCCTGCGGGCCAAAGGGCCGGCGTTGCTGTTCGAGAACCCCACCGGCTACGACATCCCTGTGCTCGGCAACCTGTTTGGCACACCTGAGCGCGTGGCGCTGGGCATGGGCGCCGAAGCGGTCAGCGAACTGCGCGAAATCGGCAAGCTGCTGGCCTTCCTCAAGGAGCCAGAGCCGCCGAAGGGGCTCAAGGACGCCTGGTCGAAGCTGCCGATCTTCCGCAAGATCATTGCCATGGCGCCCAAGGTGGTCAAGGACGCGGTGTGCCAGGAAGTGGTCATCGAGGGCGACGACGTCGACCTGGCGATGCTGCCTGTGCAGACCTGCTGGCCGGGCGACGTCGGCCCGCTCATCACCTGGGGCCTGACGGTCACGAAGGGGCCGAACAAGGACCGCCAGAACCTGGGCATCTATCGCCAGCAAGTGATTGGCCGCAACAAGGTCATCATGCGCTGGCTGAGCCACCGTGGCGGCGCGCTGGACTACCGCGAATGGTGCGAGAAGCACCCGGGCCAGCCGTTCCCGGTGTCCGTGGCCCTGGGGGCAGACCCTGCGACCATTCTCGGCGCGGTGACGCCCGTGCCGGACAGCCTGTCCGAGTACGCGTTCGCCGGGCTGCTGCGCGGTAACCGCACCGAGCTGGTGAAGTGCCGTGGCAACGACCTGCAAGTGCCGGCCACGGCCGAGATCATCCTCGAAGGCGTGATCCATCCGGGTGAAATGGCCGACGAAGGTCCCTATGGCGACCACACCGGCTATTACAACGAAGTCGACAGCTTCCCGGTGTTCACGGTCGAGCGCATCACCCACCGCGTCAAGCCGATCTACCACAGCACCTACACCGGCCGGCCGCCAGACGAGCCGGCGATTCTTGGCGTGGCGCTCAATGAAGTATTCGTGCCGATCCTGCAAAAGCAGTTCCCGGAGATCACCGACTTCTACCTGCCACCCGAAGGTTGCTCGTACCGCATGGCGGTGGTGACCATCAAGAAGCAGTACCCGGGCCACGCCAAGCGGGTAATGCTGGGTGTCTGGTCGTTTTTGCGACAGTTCATGTACACCAAGTTCGTTATCGTCACTGACGACGATATCAACGCCCGCGACTGGAACGACGTGATCTGGGCCATCACCACGCGCATGGACCCCAAGCGCGATACGGTGATGATCGATAACACGCCGATCGATTACCTCGACTTCGCCTCGCCGGTTTCCGGCCTGGGCTCGAAGATGGGGCTCGATGCCACGCATAAATGGCCTGGTGAAACCACCCGCGAGTGGGGCCGGGTTATCGTCAAGGATGAGGCGGTGACGCGCCGGATCGATGCCATCTGGAATCAGTTAGGAATAGATTGATGCGTGTAACCTTGCAGCCGTCCGGAGCAGTGCTTGAGATACTGCCCGGCGAGCGGATCCTCGATGGGGCGCGGCGCCTGGGCTACGACTGCCCGCAGAGCTGCCGCAATGGCAATTGCCACGTGTGCGCGGCGTTGCTGGTCGAAGGCCGGGTCGAGCAGAGCGGTCATGTGCGCGACCACGGCGAGTTCTACACTTGCATTGCAGAGCCGCTGGAAGACTGCATCGTGTTGTGGGATGGCGTCCTTGCGCTGGGAGAACTGCCGGTGCGCAGCGTGTCGTGTCAGGTAATTGAGTGCGTGGACGTGGGTGGCGATACCTGGCGGGTACGCTTGCGCGCACCGGCAGGCAAGCCGCCGCGCTATCACGCCGGCCAGTACCTGATGATCGAACGGGAAAACGGCGAGAAGTCGGCGTTTTCCCTGGCCTCGGCGCCCCACTCGGGGCGTGACCTGGAAATCCACGTGCTCGCCCGCGAAGCCAGTGCCCTGAGCCTGATCGAGCAGTTGCAACGCAACCGCATGGCCCGGGTCGAGCTGCCATTCGGCGATACCCACCTGGCCGAGTTACCGGAGGGCCCGCTGGTGCTGATTGCGGCGGGTACCGGCATGGGGCAGATCCACAGCCTGCTCGAACATTGCCGGGCCAAAGGCTTCAAGTACCCGGTGCACCTGTACTGGGGCGTGCGTCGCCCGGAAGATTTCTACCAGATGGAGCACTGGGACGAATGGCTGAAGTTGCCCAATCTGTTCCTGCACCAGGTGGTCAGCGACCTGTGTGGCTGGGAAGGGCGCTGCGGCATGTTGCATCAAGCGGTCTGTGAGGATTTCCCGGACCTCAAGCCCCTGCATGTCTACGCCAGCGGCTCGCCGGCGATGGTCTATGGCACGCTGGATGCCTTGGTCGAGGCGGGTATGGACGCCCACCAGATGCGCGCCGACGTATTTGCATATGCGCCGCGATCTTGATCCGCGCTCTTGAGCGACGCAATTGAGTTCGAAACTTCGTTATAACTCCCTATATAGCCCTTCGGTATTTATTCAAACGGATAAATACCGATAGGCTATATGTCATTCAGGCGCTGGATTAATTTCGGTGCCATGCTCTATAAACTGTCTTAAAACAAATGTGCCTTATTGTTACAGCGGTGCGTTCTATTAAGTAATTGTTTACCCGCGGGGAGCTGAACGCTATTCGCCATGACAGCCATTGAATCTGATTTTCTCAATCTGGCTTACCCTCCGCGGCTCGATCTGGGGCCGCAGCTGACGCACGAGCAATTGCTCCACTCCATGCAAAGCACCATGGCCCGCCATCAGGGTGGACCGGTCTGGTTGTTCGCCTACGGCTCGTTGATCTGGCGCCCCGAATGCTCGGCGGTCGAGCGGGTGCGCGGTCGAGTGCATGGCTACCATCGTGGTTTGTACCTGTGGTCCCACGAACACCGGGGCACGCCGGAGTTGCCAGGGCTGGTATTTGGCCTGGATCGCGGCGGTTCATGCAGTGGTTTTGCCTACCGCTTGCCCGAGGAGCAACTGCAAGCATCGTTGTTTGCCCTGTGGCAGCGCGAAATGCCGGTCCCGTCGTACCGCCCACACTGGCTCAACTGCCGCCTGGAAGATGGCAGCAAGGTTCAGGCATTGGGTTTTGTCCTGGAGCGACACCTGCCCAGCTATGCCGGCAACTTGCCGGACCATGTGCTCAGCCAGGTCTTTGAAAGTGCCAGCGGACGCTATGGCAGCACGCGCGATTATGTCGAGCAGACCGCCAGCGCCCTGCGCAGCCACGCCATGCCAGACCGGAATCTGGAGGCGCGGCTCAAGCGTTGTGGGTCATCCAGGGATCAGGCGATGGCTTCGCGGCCCTGACTGGCGATTTGCTTGTGGCGCAGGGTTGGCGCCAGGAACGCCATGGCCAGCAGGCACGCACCGATCAACAGCACAAACCCGCCATCCCAACCGAAGTGGTCGACGGTGTAGCCCATGGCCGCACTGGCGGCGACCGAGCCGCCCAGGTAACCGAACAGTCCGGTGAAGCCCGCCGCCGTACCTGCGGCTTTTTTCGGTGCCAACTCCAGCGCCTGCAAGCCGATCAGCATCACCGGGCCGTAGATCAGGAAGCCGATGGACACCAGGACGTCTTGTCGACGGTGAAGTGCTTGGCTTCCTTGAGGTAGGTCGGAGCCCAGTCCAGCACGCCATAGCGCAGCAGGTAGACAAATACGTTGGCGAGGGCGATGTACCAGAGCATTTTGTTGCGCAGCACTTATTTGACGAAGATTTCCTTGGCGCTGAATTCTTCTTCATGGCTGGCATCGTAGCCGTGGGGATAGTCGTTCTTGTACTGCTCGATGGGCGGCAAGCCCACGGATTGCGGGGTGTCGCGCATCACGATGAAGGCAAACACCGCCACCAGCAGGGCCACTGCAGCGGGTATGTAACTGGAGGGCGGTGTAGGAGATTTCCCCGGAGGCGAACTCCGGCGGTTGCCTGGTAAAAAACGGCAATGATTTGGGAGACATCCCGCGAAGCTGTCGGAAGTTGGGGGATAGGGCGGCAAAGCCCTTCGCCTTAACCTTTTGCGCAGGTGCCAACAGTGGCCCGGAGATCGCGGAGGGTGTCATGCGTTGGTTAGGTTTGCTTTTGGTCTGGTGTATTTCGAGTGACGGTTTGGCCGCGCAATTGTTCCTGATTCCAGAGAACACGCCCAAACCGGTTTATCCCCGGGCACTGCATAGGGCTGGGATCAACGGTGAGGTACGGGTAGGTTTTACGGTGCAGGCCGATGGTTCGGTGAGCGGGGTCAGGATCCTCCAAAGTGTTCACCCGGATCTCAGTGCGGTAAGCCAAGAGGCGATCGAGCAGTGGCGCTTCAAGCCCTGGACGGTGGGGGGCGAGAAGCCGGCTGAACTGGAAGTCATAGCGCCGATGCAGTTTCACCTGGATGATTCGACCGGCCTCAACCAATGGCTCAAAGAGGTGAAATGCCGAGAGATCAACCCGGGTTTCGCCCATACCGCCGATTACCTGTGGGTCGACCTCGCAGCGTTCCGATACACCCGGGCTTACTTGTCGAGTGGCTTTTTCCAGCATCAATGGACGACGGCAGAGCGCCTGGCAATGATTAAAAGGCTGAACCGCCAGGTGCTGAGCATTGCCAGGCGCTGCCTGGATTACCCCGCATCCAGGTTCTTCCGGTTCCTGCCGGAGGAGATTCGCAAGGTGCTTTAGCCGGTACGCTCTGTACAGCGTTGTCAGCTGTACAGCGCGCGCCCCGACTCAGCGAACCTGCACCACCACCTTGCCCACCGCCTTGCGCTGGCCCAGGTCATTGATGGCCTGGGCCGCGTTGGCCAGGGGATAGACCTGCGACACCAGCGGCTTGAGCTTGCCTTCGGCAAACCAGCCGAACAGTTGCTGGAAGTTCGCCGCGTTGTCCTGGGGTTGGCGTTGGGCGAACGAACCCCAGAATACTCCGACCACAGCAGCGCCCTTGAGCAGGGCGAGGTTCACCGGCAATTCAGGGATCCGCCCGCTGGCGAAACCGACCACCAGCAGGCGGCCGTTCCAGGCGATGGACCGGATGGCCTGGTCGAACAGGTCGCCGCCGACCGGGTCGTAGATCACGTCGGCGCCCTGGCCGTCAGTCAGGCGCTTGATTTCGTCCTTGAGGTTGGTTTCGCTGTAGTTGATCAGCTCATCGGCACCGGCGGCCTTGGCCACTGCCAGTTTCTCGGCGCTGCTGGCCGCGGCGATGACCCGGGCACCCATGGCCTTGCCGATTTCCACGGCAGCCAGGCCCACGCCGCCGGATGCACCCAGCACCAGCAGGGTTTCCCCCGGCTGCAGGTGGCCGCGTTGCTTGAGCGCGTGCATCGAAGTGCCGTAGGTCATGCTGAAGGCGGCGGCAGTGTTGAAGTCCATGGACGCAGGGATAGGCAACACGTTGTAGCCCGGCACCGCGACCTGCTCGGCAAAACTGCCCCAGCCGGTCAGCGCCATGACCCGGTCGCCGACCTTGAGGTGGCTGACCTTCTCGCCCACCGCGCTGACCACGCCGGCTGCTTCACCCCCCGGGGAAAACGGGAAGGGTGGCTTGAACTGGTACTTGCCCTCAATGATCAGCGTGTCCGGGAAGTTGACCCCCGCGGCGTGCACTTGCAGGAGGATTTCGTTCTTCTTGGCGACAGGACTGGCGACTTCTTCCAGCACCAGCGATTCGGCAGGGCCGAAGGCTTTGCACAGCACGGCTTTCATCAGGGCTATTCCTTTGGGAGTGATGGCCGATAAGTGTAGGTGGGTGAGTCAAGGGGTCAACGAGCATGCCCCACCCTGATAGCCGCCCATAAGCTTTGCGCTTGGGCGCTGGGGGGTGGATGGTTATGCTAGGCCGCAAACCGGATAAGGAGCGAAGTGTGAAAGCGTGGATCATGTTGATGCTGGCCTTGTCGCTGCCTATGGCAGCGCAGGCCGAAGAAGCCAAGGAAGCCAAAGAGGGCGAAGCGCCGAAGGTCAGCTATATCAGTCTGACCCCGCCGTTCGTGGGCAATTACGGCCTGGATGGCACGGCCAGGCTCAAGGTCTATAAAGCCGACGTGGCGCTGCGGGTCACCGGCGAGGAGGCCGCCAAGGCGGTCAAGGCCAATGAGCCGTTGATTCGTAACCAACTGGTGGCGCTGTTCGGCCAGCAAACCAGCGAGACCATGAACAACGTCGAAGCCAAGGAAAAACTGCGCCAGGAAGCCCTGAAGCAGACCCAGCAAGTGATGAACGACGAAACCGGCAAGCCGATGGTCGATGATCTGTTGTTCAACAACCTGATCATCCAGTAAGGCCCCTGTTGAATGGGCTGGCCCTATCGCGAGCAAGCTCGCTCCCACAGGCTTTGTGGCGTGTATGCGGGATCTGTGGGCACCCAGAGCCATAGTGGGAGCGAGTGCCCGCTTGCGGCTTGCTCGCGATAGCGGTCTGTCAGGACGCCAAGCTCTTGCGAAACCGCGCCAGGGCAATCGCAAAGAACGCCAGGCCGATCACTGCCAGTGCCAGCAGGTCCGGCCAGACCACGTCGAGCGCGGCATCGCGGAACAGGATCGCCGCACTGAGGCTGACGAAGTGGGTGGAGGGCGAGCCCTGCATCACCCACTGCAGCCACTGCGGCATGCTGTCCAGCGGGGTGCTGCCGCCCGAGAGCAGCAGCATCGGAATGATCACTGGAATTGCCAGCAGGCCGAACTGCGGTGTCGAGCGGGCCAGGGTTGCGAGGAATATCCCCAGCGCCGTACTGGCGAACAGATACAGCGCAGTCACCAGCAGGAACAGCCCCAGGGAGCCCGCTAGCGGAACTCCCAACAGCCCTTTGACCACCACCTCCAGCGACACCCAGGTGCACAGCACCACCACCAGCATGTTGCTGCCGATTTTCGCCAGCATGATTTCCAGCGCCGTCAGCGGCAGCACCAGCAAATGGTCGAGGGTACCGTGTTCGCGCTCGCGCAGCAGCGCGGTGCCGGTCAGGACGATGGCGAGGATGGTGATGTTGTTGACGATCTGGATCACCGCCAGGAACCAGCCGCCCTCCAGGTTGGTGTTGAACAGTGCGCGGGTGGTCAGCAGGGCCGGTGCCTTGCTGGCCGTATCCGGCTGCCCGCCATAGTTGAGCAGTTCACGCTGGAAGATCCGCCCGATGTAGCCGGCCCCCATGAAGGCCTGGCTCATGGCGGTGGCGTCGACGTTGACCTGCACGGCCGGCGAGCGACCCGCCAGGAGGTCGGCCTGGAAGTTGGCCGGCACGTTGATCACAAAGGTGTACTGCCCGCGGTCCATGACTTGGTCCAACTGGTCGTAAGGCAGCGGCACGGCAGCCTGGAACTGCGGCGGTTGCAGGGCGTCGGCGAGCTGGCGCGAGAGATGACTGTGGTCTTCGTCGACGATCGCCACGCTGGCGTTGTTGACCCCGATCACCGAGCCGGCGGCGGGCATGTAGATCGCCACGCTGAAGGCGTACAGCAAGAACAGCAGCAAGACGCTGTCGTGGCGCAGGCTGGTGAGCTCCTTGAGCCCCAAGCGCAGGATGTGCGAGAGCTGGTGCATCAGACCTCCTGCTTCTTGAGCATGATCAGGCTCAGCCCGGTGAAACCAAGGAAAAACCCGAACAGTGCCAGGCACTGTGGCCACAACTGGCGCACATCCAGGGCTTTGGTGAAGGTGCCGACGGCGATGTCGAGGAAGTAGCCGGCCGGGAACAATTGCCCCATCAGGGCAGCGGCGCCTTCGAGCGAGGAGCGCGGCACGATCAGGCCGGAGAATTGGATGGTCGGCAGGCTGGTGATAATCATGGTGCCGAGGATGGCGGCGATCTGAGTGCGGGTGAACGCCGAAATCAGCAGGCCCATGCTGGTGGTCGCCAGCACATAGAGCAGGCCACCGAAGGCCAGGGTCAGGCCGCTGCCTTTGAACGGCACGCCGAATAGCCAGCGGTTCATTGCCACCAGTAAGCCCAGATTGACCAGGCTGACGGCCAGGTAGGGCGCCTGTTTGCCCAGCAGGAATTCCAGGCGGGTCAGCGGCGTGGCGTAGAAGTTGGTGATCGAGCCCAGCTCTTTTTCCCGGACGATGCCCAGCGCGGTGAGCATGGCCGGGATGAAAGCCAGGATCAGCGCCATGACTCCCGGGCCGATGGCGTTCACGCTGACCACGTCCTGGTTGTAGCGAAAGCGCGTTTCCAGTCTGGCCGCTGGGCGTTGGTTGAGCGCCGGGCTGCTTTGTGCGGCCAGTTGCTCGAGGTTGGCCTGATGCACCGCCTCGACGTAGTTGCGGCTGGTCTCTGCACGAAACGGCATGCCGCCATCGAGCCACGCGGCCACGGCCGGTTGACGCCCGGCGTACAGATCGCGGCCGAAGCCTGGGGGAATTTCCAGTGCAAGCTTGATCTCCGAGCGTTGCAGGCGCTGGTGTAATTGCCTGGCATCGTGGATAGGCGCTTGTTCGGCGAAGTAGCGCGAGCCGCGAAACGCCTCGAGGTAAGCGCGGCTTTGCGGGGTCTGGTCCTGGTCGTAGACGGCGAAAGCCAGTTTCTCGACGTCCAGGGAGATGCCGTAGCCAAAGATCACCATCATGAACAAGGCCCCGGCGAGGGCGAAGGCCAGGCGCACTTTGTCGCGCAGTAACTCCTTGCCCTCGCGGCTGGCCACGGCAATCAACCGCCGCAGGCTGAATGCGGCGCCGCCCGCGGGTGCCGGAGCTGTCGCGGCGTTGACCGCTGCCGGGGCTGGCGCTGCCGTGCTGGCGTCCTGCGCATCTTGCAGGCAGCGGACGAAGGCGTCTTCCAGGGTGTCTCCAGCAAACTGCTGCTGCAGCGCCGCCGGGGTGTCGCAGGCCAGCACCTTGCCAGCGTGCATCAGCGAGATCCGGTCACAGCGCTGGGCTTCATTCATGAAGTGGGTCGACAGGAAGATCGTCACCCCTTGCTCGCGGGACAGCTCGATCAGCAGTCGCCAGAAATCATCCCGGGCGGCCGGGTCGACGCCGGAAGTCGGTTCGTCGAGGATCAGCACTTCCGGGCGGTGCAGCACCGCGACCGCCAGTGACAAGCGCTGTCGCAAGCCCAGCGGCAGTGCTCCCGACTGTTGCCCGGCAATGCTGCCCAGGTCGAACCGCTGGATCAGTTCCTCGATGCGCGTGGCGCTCTCGGCCTTGGGCAAGTCGAACAGCCGCGCGTGCAACTCGAGGTTCTGGCGCACGCTGAGTTCGCCGTAGAGCGAGAAGCTCTGCGACATGAAACCGACCCGCTTGCGCGTAGCCAGGTCCTTGGCATCCACCGGTTTGCCGAGCAACGTGGCGCTGCCTTCGCTGGCTGGCATCAGGCCGGTGAGGACCTTCATGGTGGTGGTCTTGCCGCAGCCGTTGGAGCCGAGGAAACCGAAAATCTCGCCACGACCGATGGCAAAGCTGACCTTGTTCACGGCCGTGAAGTCGCCGAAACGCAGGGTCAGTTCGTGGGCCTGGATGGCGATGTCGAGGTTGTCGTGGGGGCGCGGTGGAATAACCAGCGGTTGGCTACTGCGTTTGCGGTCACCTTGAAAGTAGGTGAACGCATCGTCCAGTTTGCCGCTGGGGGTCACGGCTGCCAGGTCGCGACTCAGGCCGTCGGCGATCAGCTTGCCGGCGTCGAGCATCAGGCAGTGCTCGAACTGTTCGGCCTCCTCCATATAAGCGGTGGCGACCAGCAGGGTCAGTTGTGGGCGCTGGCGGCGGACATCCTCTACCAACTCCCAGAAGTGCCGGCGGGACAGCGGGTCGACGCCGGTGGTCGGCTCATCGAGGATCAGCAGGTCCGGCTCATGGATCAGCGCGCAGCACAGGCCGAGTTTCTGCTTCATCCCGCCGGACAGCTTGCCCGCCGGCCGCTCGGCAAACCGTGCCAGGTCGGTGGCCAGCAACAGGCTGTGCATGCGTTGTTCGCACTCGTCCTTCGACAGGCCGAACAGGGTGGCGAAGAAGCGGATGTTCTCGTTGATCGACAGGTCCGGGTACAGGTTGCCACCCAGGCCCTGGGGCATGAAGGCGATGCGCGGGTACAGGCTGTTGCGATGGCGGCGCTGGTCGATAGAGCCGCCCAGCACCTGCAGGTCTCCGTGTTGCAGCTTCTTCACCCCGGCAATCAGCCCCAGCAGGCTGGATTTGCCCGCACCATCGGGGCCGATCAGGCCGCAGCGTGTGCCGCTGGGTAGGCTGAACGCGATGTCGATCAGTGCCTGTTGTGCGCCGTAGGCATGGCACAGGCCTTTGGCCTGCAGCGCCAGGGCGCTCATTGCAGGTTGGCCGGCCAGTCCACCGTCGCCGTGCGCACATAACCGGCGCCCGGCATTCCCGGTTTGGCCTCGGGCACGGCGGCCGGGTCAGTCAGTTTGAGCTTGACCCGGAACACCAGCTTTTGCCGCTCGTCACGGGTTTCCACTTCCTTGGGGGTGAACTGCGACTTGGCCGCGACAAAACTGATTCTGGCCGGCAATGGCCGGTCGGGCAGGGCGTCGAGCAGGATGCGCGCCTCGGCACCGACGGTCAGGCGCCCAGTGACCGAGGCCGGCAGATAGAGGTTCATGTACTGGTCGTTTGGGTCGATCAACAGCAATACCCGGCCGCCGGCACCGAGTACTTCGCCCGGTTCCGCCAGGCGCAGCTGGATCACCCCGTCGATGGGGGCCCGCAGGCTGCTGTCTTCGATTTCACTGGTCAGTTGCGCGACTTGCGCCTGGGCTGCACCGATCGCCGCCTGCACTGCCGCGACCTGGGCATTGGCGGCCTGGACTGCAGCGTTGCCGGTATTCAGGCGAGCCTGCTGCTGGTCGAGAATCTGCTGGCTGGCGAAACCGCGATTGAACAGTTCCCGTGAGCGCTTGATTTCCTGGTTGGCCAGCAGCAGTTCGCTTTGGCGCAACTGCACATTGGCCTCGGCCGCCGCGTAGTTTTGCCGGGCGCGCAGTACCTCGGCCTCGGCCTGGTTGCGCTGGGCCTCCAGGGTGCGGGTGTCCATGCGCGCCAGCAACTGGCCCTTGAGCACCTTGTCGCCTTCGTCGACATGCACGTCGGCGAGGCGTCCGGGGAGCTTGCTGGCAATCTGCACTTCGGTGGCTTCAAGCCGCCCATTGCCCATGCTCAGGCCTTCGGGCAGGCGGTCGCGCAGGGATTTCCAATAGCCGAAACCGCCGGCGGCGACCAGCAGGACCATTAACGAAACGGCAAATAGACGGGATGAGCGATGGTTTGTCGACATGAGTGCATCCTGCAACTGTAGCGTCCTAGTCTGACGGGTTCAGCGCAGTGGCGACTTGATGCCCGTCAAATGAAAGGCGAGCCTAACCCTTACTGGGGGCTTATGCATCCGCTGCGGGCGTGACCGCCGGGTTCTGCTGTTCAGCGCAAGGCGAGCACCGCCGCCCATTGCTCGGCCGTGACCGGCATCACCGACAGCCGGCTGCCTTTTTGCACCAGGGGCATCTCTGCCAATGCTGCTTGCTGCTTGAGGTAATCGAGCTTGAGCACCTTGGCGAAGGTGTCCACGTGCGCGACATCAATCGCGCTCCAGGGATTTTTTTCGGCGTTGGCCTTGGGGTCGTGGTAGTGGCTTTGCGGGTCGAGGGCCGTCGGGTCCGGGTAGGCGGCTTCGACGATCTTGCCGATCCCGGCAATTCCCGGCTCCGGGCAACTGGAGTGATAGAAGAAGAACTCGTCACCCACCGCCATGGCCCGCAGGAAGTTGCGGGCCTGATAGTTGCGAACCCCATCCCAGCGGGCTTGCCCGAGCTTTTCCAGGCCCTTGATCGAGAGCTCGTCGGGCTCGGATTTCATCAGCCAATAGGCCATCTTTTTTGCTCCAGGAGAGGGGGGCGGAAAAGGGTTCCGGCAAATACATGACAAACCGACGGTCGGTTGACGCCAGCGTTTGCGTGTCGCCTCACGTTACCGCAAAATGCCGGACTTTTAAGCAAGACGCGGCAAGCACGGCCTGTAACGGACACCGCTGCTGACATCGTGTGTGAAATGCCTTGAGGGGGGCAATCGATGAAACGCAAACCGGATTTACTCTGGGTTCTGGTCATAGTGTTCGGTTTGGGTGTGGTGACTACCGGCTACGCGCAGAGCCTGTGGGCGAACAAAACCGATGCTCCGCTCGAGCTCGCGCAACAGATTCAACCCTTCAAGCGCTGATCTTCACGCAACAGGGTTCGCTGCCAGCGGACCCGCGACATACCACTGGCGATCAGTCACCGTTCCTTGCAACGGCACATCCCAGCTCGCCTGATCCAGCTTCGCGACCTTCTGACATTCATGGGCCAGGCCCAGCAGCGTTGGCTTGCGCCAGCTCTGGCGGCGTGCCAGGTAAGCCAGGCTGCGGTCATAAAACCCACCGCCCATGCCCAGGCGTCCACCTTCCTGATCAAAGCCGACCAATGGCAGCAGCACCAGGTCCAAGGTCCAGACCTTGCGCTGGCGGGCCTGGTTGGCCCGTGGTTCGAGAATGCGGAAACGATTGGGCCGCAGTTTTTCGCCCGGGCGAATGCGCTGGAACACCATCTTGGTGCGTGGCCAGGCGCTGAGCACCGGCAGGTAGGTCGCCTTGCCCCGGCGCTGTGCCGCACGCAGCAGCAGGCGCGGATCGATTTCACCGTCGGTGGGCAGGTACAGGGAGATGTGTCTGGCGCGGCGGAACAGCGCGTGTTGGGCCAGTTGCCGATACAGCCCGTGGGCGGCTTGGCGTTGCTGGCTGGCGCTCAGTGCGCGGCGGGCCTGGCGCAGCTTGCGTCGAAGTTGCGGGCGGGAAAGCGGCGCAGGTTCGGTCATCGTCATGGGCTGTTCGAGTGGCGAGGGCACCAGCACGGTGGTCGCGTAATAAAGCCGATGCCAGCATGGGCTGGCATCGGCTTGAATCAGGCTCCCCGGATGAACCGCTGCTGACTTAGCCCTTGAACCCGAAAGTTCAAGGTGGAAGATGCAGTAGGCTTTCAGGCTTTCCGTCTAGCGGACATGCACACCAGCCCAACGTGCAACCTCCAGGGTAGTGCGAATCGGCTCAGGGACATCGTCAACTGGCAAGCACCCCAGGGAGTGGCGCGAGTATACCGCAACCACCCCGAGGAATCAGCCTTTGCTGACATCCGGATCGGTGGCCAGCACCAAGTCCACACGATCGAGCAGGTCGCGCACTTGCTCGCGAGTCGAGCCGCTGGCCTGCACGTCCGGTCGTTCCTGGCTGTGCAGCAGGTCGTGGGTGATGTTCAAGGCGGCCATCACGGCGATGCGGTCGGCGCCGATGACTTTGCCGCTGCTGCGGATTTCGCGCATCTTGCCGTCCAGGTAACGGGCAGCGCTCACCAGGTTGCTGCGCTCTTCCTGTGGGCAGATGATCGAATACTCTTTGTCGAGAATCTGCACGGTAACGCTATTGCTTGAACTCATGAGTCTTGCTCCAGGGCCTTGAGGCGCGAAATCATCGATTCGACCTTACGCCGGGCGATTTCATTTTTTTCAATGAGGTGCGCGCGTTCCTCGCGCCAGGTCTTTTCCTGAGCTAATAAGAGTCCGTTTTGGCCCTTAAGTTGCTCGACCCGGGTAATTAGCAGTTCGAGTCTGGCCATCAGCGCTTGCAGGTCGGTGTCTTCCATAGCGTTCCACGGTTTTTGTCTGATGGGCGGTAACTGGCGGACAGCCTTTAATAGTCTTGGCGAGTCTGTCGATGTAGGATACAAGGCCTTCATTCTAGACATAGCGCCGCTTGGCGCCTAGCTGCCCATGACCAATCAGAATTCCCCGTATAACGCCTTTGCCACCCTGCTGAGCACCAGCGGCCATCCTTGCTCTCCTGCCGAGCTTCACGGCGTGCTGCTGGGCCGCAGTTGCACCGGTGTCGGCTTTGATGCCGACAACTGGCTGGCGGATGTCGCCGAACTGCTGGAAACCGAGCCTGCGGACAACGTACGCAACGCGCTGATCGGCCTGCAGGAAATGGTCAAGGGCGAGTTGACGGGCGACGAAGTCACGGTAGTCCTGCTGCTGCCGACCGACGACGCGCCGCTTACCGAGCGTGCTGCCGCGCTGGGCCAATGGTGCCAGGGCTTCCTCCACGGCTTCGGCGTCAATGCCTCCGGCCTGGATCTGAGCACCGATGCCCGTGAAGTGCTGCAAGACCTCGCTGCCATCTCCCAGGTGCAAGACGCCCTGGAAGAGTCCGAAGACGGTGAAAGCGACTATATGGAAGTGATGGAATACCTGCGCGTTGCGCCGCTGCTGCTGTTCGCCGAGACCAAAAAACCGGTTGTACCGGCTGCACCCAAGCCGTCGCTGCACTAAGAAAGGATCCCCATCTGCCCATGATCCATATCCCGAAGTCGGAATACGCGCGCCGGCGCAAGGCGCTGATGGCGCAGATGGAACCCAACAGCATCGCAATCCTGCCGGCCGCCGCCGTGGCGATCCGCAACCGTGACGTCGAGCACGTGTATCGCCAGGACAGCGACTTCCAGTACCTCAGTGGTTTCCCCGAGCCTCAAGCCGTCATCGTCTTGATGCCTGGCCGCGAGCACGGCGAATACCTGCTGTTTTGCCGTGAACGCAACGTCGAACGCGAGTTGTGGGATGGCCTGCGCGCCGGCCAGGAGGGCGCAATTCGCGACTTCGGGGCCGACGACGCCTTTCCGATCACCGACATCGACGACATCCTGCCGGGCCTGATCGAAGGCCGCGACCGGGTTTACTCGGCCATGGGCAGCAATCCGGAATTCGATCGACATTTGATGGACTGGATCAACGTGATCCGCTCCAAGGCGCACCTGGGTGCGCAGCCGCCGAACGAATTTGTTGCCCTGGATCATCTGCTGCACGACATGCGCCTGTATAAATCGGCGGCAGAAGTGAAGGTGATGCGCGAGGCGGCGCGGATTTCCGCCCAGGCCCATGTTCGTGCAATGCAGGCCAGCCGTGCCGGGCTGCATGAGTTCAGCCTGGAAGCAGAGCTGGATTACGAGTTCCGCAAGGGTGGGGCGAAAATGCCGGCCTACGGCTCGATCGTCGCTGCCGGGCGCAACAGTTGCATCCTGCATTACCAGCAGAACGACGCGGTGCTCAAGGACGGTGACCTGGTATTGATCGACGCCGGGTGTGAAATCGACTGCTATGCCAGCGATATCACCCGCACCTGGCCGGTCAACGGCACGTTCACCGCGGAGCAGAAGGCGATCTACGAACTGGTGCTGGCTTCCCAGGAAGCGGCCTTTGCCCAGATCGCGCCGAACAAGCACTGGAACCAGGCCCACGAGGCGACGGTCCAGGTGATTACCGCCGGGCTGGTGCACCTGGGCCTGTTGCAGGGCGACGTTGACGAACTGATCGCCAGCGAAGCCTACAAGGCGTTCTACATGCACCGCGCCGGCCATTGGCTGGGCATGGATGTGCACGACGTGGGTGAGTACAAGGTGGGCGGTGAATGGCGGGTGCTGGAAGTCGGCATGGCCTTGACCGTCGAGCCGGGCATCTACATTGCTCCGGACAATCTGCAGGTGGCGAAGAAATGGCGCGGCATTGGCGTGCGCATCGAGGATGACGTGGTGGTAACCAAGCAAGGCTGTGAAATCCTGACCCGTGGCGTACCCAAGACAGTCGCCGAGATCGAGGCCCTGATGGCCGCGGCACGGGGCCAAGCGGCATGAGCCGGGTCAACCTGGCGATCATCGGTGGCGGGCTGGTGGGCGCCAGCCTGGCGTTGGCGCTGCAGGCCGGGGCCAAGGCCCGTGGCTGGAAGATCGTGCTGATCGAACCCTTCGCCCCCGGCGACAGCTACCAGCCCAGCTACGACGCACGTTCCTCGGCGTTGTCCTTCGGTGCCCGGCAGATCTACCAGCGTCTGGGCCTGTGGCAGGAGATCTCCCGCCGGGCCGAGCCAATCAAGCAGATTCACGTCTCCGACCGTGGACGGTTTTCCACCGCCCGCCTGTCCGCCATGGAAGAAGGCGTTCCGGCGCTCGGTTACGTGGTGGAAAACGCCTGGCTCGGCCAATGCCTGTGGCAGGGCCTGGACAAGGACGTGATCACCTGGCGTTGCCCGGCCGAAGTCACGCGCATGGAACCCTTGGTGGATGGCTACCGCCTGACCCTCAACGATGAAACCAGCCTGGATTGCGACCTAGCGGTGCTGGCCGACGGCGGCCGCTCGGGGTTGCGCGAGCAGTTGGGGATTGGCGTCAAGACGCGTCCCTATAACCAGAGCGCGCTGATCGCCAACATCACGCCCAGCGAAGCCCACAACGGCATGGCGTTCGAACGGTTCACCGATGACGGCCCGATGGCCCTGTTGCCGCTGCCGGAAAATCGCTGTGCGCTGGTCTGGACCCGCCTGGGCATGGACGCACAACGCCTGGCGCAGCTGGATGAACGCAGTTTCCTCAGTGAATTGCAGGGCGTGTTCGGCTATCGCCTGGGGACGCTCAAACAAGTGGGCGCGCGGCATCTGTATCCGTTGTCGCTGATCGAGGCCGAGGAGCAGGTGCGCCCGCACCTGGCGGTGCTCGGGAATGCCGCCCATAGCCTGCATCCGATAGCCGGGCAGGGCTTCAACCTGTCGCTGCGCGACGCCCAGGCCCTGGCCGAAGCCCTGCTTGGCAGTGACCAGCCGGCGGGCGACTTCGCCACCTTGCAGGCCTATCGCGAGCGCCAGCGCCTGGACCAGAACCTCACCGTGGGTTTCTCCGACCAGGTCACCCGCTTGTTTGGCAGCACCCAGCCACTGGTGTCCCTGGGCCGCAACCTCGGCCTGCTGGGGCTCGATCTGTTACCGCCGGCCAAGCGCTGGTTCGCTCGCCAGGCCATGGGGTTGGGAACCCGGGCCGATGGTTAAGTGGCTGACCCGGCGGCTGGGCAAGGCGCGGTTGCTGCGTTGGTTCATGGGTTTCTACCCGCCGTACCTCGGCGCGGGCGTGCGGGTGCGCCCTATCAGCGATGACATTCACGACGGCGCTGGCACCTTGGTAGCCCGGGTCGAAAAAACCCTTTACGTGCGGCTCAAGCCGCAAGCGAGACAGGCTTAAAGCATGGAAATGCGCGCAGATCTGCTGATTGTCGGGGCCGGGATGGTCGGCAGTGCCTTGGCACTGGCCCTCCAGAGCAGTGGCCTGGAAGTCCTGCTGCTCGACGGCAGCCCGATGAGTGTCAAACCCTTCGATGGGCAATCGGCCTTCGAGCCACGAGTCAGTGCCTTGTCGGCCGCCAGCCAGCGCATTCTCGAGCGCCTGGGAGTGTGGGACGGTGTGCTGCGACGCCGTAGCAGTCCCTACTGCGACATGCAGGTGTGGGACGGCAGCGGCACCGGGCAGATTCACTTTTCTGCTGCCAGCGTGCACGCCGAAGTCCTGGGACATATCGTCGAGAACCGCGTGGTGCAGGATGCGTTGCTCGACCGCCTGCACGACTGCGACCTGGGCCTGCTGGCCAATGCGCGCCTGGAGCAGATGCGGCGCTCCGGCGACGATTGGCTGCTGACCCTGGCCGATGGCCGGACCTTGCGCGCGCCCTTGGTGATCGCCGCCGATGGCGCCAACTCGGCCGTGCGACGCTTGACCGGGGTGGCGACCCGGGAATGGGATTATCTGCACCACGCCATCGTCACCAGTGTGCGCAGCTCCCGGCCACACCAGATGACGGCCTGGCAGCGTTTTACCGATTACGGCCCGCTGGCCTTCCTGCCCCTTGCGCGCGACGGCCAGCAGGATTGGTGCTCGATCGTCTGGTCGACCACCCCCAGCGAAGCCGAGCGCCTGATGGGGCTGGACGAGCAGGCTTTCTGTGCAGAGCTTACGCGCGCTTTCGAAGGGCGCCTGGGCCAGGTGCTGAGTGCCGACCCGCGCCTCTGTGTGCCCCTGCGCCAGCGCCACGCCAAGCGTTATGTGGCCGAAGGCCTGGCGCTGATCGGTGACGCCGCGCACACCATTCACCCGCTGGCCGGGCAAGGTGTCAACCTCGGTTTCCTCGATGCCGCAGTGCTGGCCGAAGTGCTGTTACAAGCAGCGGCACGGGGCGAACGGTTGGCGGATGTGAAGGTGCTGAGCCGCTACGAACGCCGGCGCATGCCCCACAACCTGGCGTTAATGGCGGCGATGGAAGGCTTCGAGCGCTTGTTCCAGGCCGATCCCTTGCCCGTGCGCTGGTTGCGCAATACCGGCTTGAAGCTGGTCGACCAGATGCCCGAGGCCAAGGCGCTGTTCGTGCGCCAGGCGCTGGGCTTGAGCGGTGATCTGCCGGAGCTGGCCAAGGCTTGAGGGGGCGGTTGGGGCGGGCCTCTGCGAGGCCATGCAACATCTGGTAACTCCTCCACAGAGGGATCGGTTGAGATGGCAAATGTGACTCCTTATCATTTGGCCTCATTTCTGATATCGAGAGACCGCTCCCATGTTGGCACCGAAGCGTCTACTGACAGCCATCGCCCTGACCCTGATTGGCACCACGGCGCAGGCCGCCGACGAAGTTGTGGTCTACTCCTCGCGTATCGATGAGCTGATCAAGCCGGTCTTCGATGCCTACACCGAGAAAACCGGTGTCAAAGTGAAGTTCATCACCGACAAGGAAGCGCCGCTGATGCAGCGCATCAAGGCCGAAGGTGAAAACGCCACCGCCGACCTGCTGCTGACCGTCGACGCCGGCAACCTTTGGCAGGCCGAGCAGATGGGCATCCTGCAGCCGTTCACCTCGAAGGTGATCGATACCAACATTCCCCTGCAATACCGCGCCGCGTCCCACGCCTGGACTGGCCTGAGCCTGCGCGCACGGACGCTGGCCTACTCCACCGAGCGGGTCAAGGCTGAGGAAATGACTACCTACGAAGCCCTGGCCGACAAGAAGTGGGAAGGTCGCCTGTGCCTGCGCACAGCGAAGAAGGTCTACAACCAGTCGTTGACCGCGACCCTGATCGAAACCCATGGCGCCGGCAAGACCGAGGAAATCATCAAGGGCTGGGTCAACAACCTCGCCACTGACGTGTTCTCCGATGACACCGCCGTGCTCGAAGCCATCGCCGCCGGGCAGTGCGACGTCGGCATCGTCAACACCTACTACTACGGCCGCCTGCACAAGCAGAAGCCGGAACTGCCGGTCAAACTGTTCTGGCCAAACCAGGCCGACCGTGGCGTGCACGTCAACCTGTCGGGCATTGGCCTGACCAAACATGCGCCACACCCGGAAGCCGCCAAGGCCCTGGTGGAGTGGATGACCACTGCCGAAGCCCAGAAGATCTTCGCCGACGTCAACCAGGAGTTCCCGGCCAACCCGAACGTCAAGCCGTCGGCTGAAGTCGAGGCCTGGGGCAAATTCATCCCGGACACCCTGCCGGTCGAAGTGGCTGGCCTGCGCCAGGCCGAAGCGATTCGCCTGATGGACCGCGCCGGCTGGAACTGAGTTATCAAGGGGGGCCACCCCCGAGCTATCTGTAGGAGCGAGCCTGCTCGCGATGGCGGTATGCCAGACAACATTGATGTTGAATGACACACCGCCATCGCGAGCAAGCTCGCTCCCACTGGTTTTGTGCAGGACCTATGGGGGGCAATCTCCTCTGCACAAAACAAAGCTGTTAGCCTTCGCTCCCCCGGCCCCGCCTTTTTCGAGACATCCCTTGGCCCATCCCGCACAACGTCGCTGGTATCCGCTGGTTTTCACTGTCGCCGCCCTGGTGCTGCTGCCGCTGAGCGTACTGCTGCTGTCGTGGCAGAGCGTCGACCTGCAGATCTGGTCGCATCTGTGGGACACCCAGATGCCGCGTCTGCTGGGCAACACCTTGACCCTGATCCTCGGGGTTGGCGTTGGCGTCACGCTGCTGGGCGTCAGTCTGGCCTGGCTCACCAGCCTTTGCGAGTTTCCCGGCCGGCGCTGGCTGGACTGGGCATTGATGCTGCCCTTTGCCATTCCGGCCTACGTCCTGGCCTTCGTATTTGTCGGCTTGCTGGACTTCTCCGGCCCGGTACAGACCCTGCTGCGTGAATGGTTCGGCAGTGGCCTGCGCCTGCCACGGGTGCGCTCCACTGGCGGGGTGATACTGGTGCTGGTGCTGGTGTTCTATCCCTACGTCTACCTGCTCGCCCGCACGGCGTTCCTGGCCCAGGGCAAGGGCTTGATGGAAGCGGCGCGGGTGCTCGGCCAATCCCCCTGGCAAGCCTTCTGGCGAGTGGCCCTGCCTATGGCGCGACCGGCGATCGGTGCCGGTGTGGCCTTGGCATTGATGGAGACCCTGGCGGACTTCGGCGCGGTCTCGGTGTTCAACTTCGATACCTTCACCACTGCGATCTACAAGACCTGGTATGGCTTCTTCAGCCTGTCCAGCGCGGCCCAACTGGCCAGCCTGTTGCTGCTGGTGGTGATGCTGTTGCTGTACGGCGAGCGCCGTGCCCGGGGCGCCAGCCGAGCGAGCAACGAGCGGCCACGGGGCAAGGCGCTCTATCACCTGCATGGCTTCAAGGCGCTGGCGGCCAGCAGTTGGTGTGTCCTGGTGTTCGCCTGCGCATTTGTCATTCCCTTGCTGCAACTGCTGGCGTGGTTCTGGCAGCGCGGGCGCTTCGATCTCGACGAGCGGTATGCCGGGCTGATCCTGCACACCCTGTACCTGGGCGCCATGGCCGCGCTGATCACCGTCAGCGTCGCGCTGCTCCTGGCGTTCGCCCGGCGCCTGGCACCGACCCGGGCGATCCGCTCCGGGATCAGCGTGGCCAATATCGGCTACGCCTTGCCCGGCTCGGTGCTGGCGGTGTCGATCATGCTGGCGTTCAGTTACCTGGACCGTGAACTGGTGGTGCCCCTGTCGAGCTGGCTGGGGGGTGCCGGTAAACCGCTGCTGCTGGGCAGTCTTTCGGCCTTGCTGCTGGCGTACCTGGTGCGGTTCATCGCGGTGGCCTACGGGCCGCTGGAAAACAGCCTGGCGCGGATTCGCCCCTCATTGCCGGAAGCCGCCCGCAGCCTGGGGGTGAGTGGGCCACGACTGTTTTTCAAAGTGTATCTGCCATTGTTGCTGCCCGGCACCCTGAGCGCAGCGCTGCTGGTGTTCGTCGATGTGCTCAAGGAAATGCCGGCGACCTTGCTGATGCGCCCGTTTGGCTGGGACACGCTGGCTGTGCGGATTTTCGAAATGACCAGTGAAGGCGAATGGGCGCGGGCCTCGTTGCCCGCCTTGAGCCTGATTCTGGTGGGCCTGTTACCGGTGATTGGCTTGATCCGGCGTTCGGCTCAGCGAATCGGTTAGGTGCCAGTCCTGCATCATGCGGCTACAATGCGCGGCATTCGGTGTGGATCGTCCTTCAGACCAGGTTCCTGAAATTGACTGAAAGCCTTCTATTTCAAGGCTTTCAACCAACCAGCGCCTGTCCGCACCTTCGCCACGCCCGGAAGGAGAAACCCATGGGACAGCGTACGCCTCTGTATGACCTTCATCTCGCCCTCGGCGCGAAGATGGTCGATTTTGGCGGTTGGGATATGCCACTGCATTACGGCTCGCAGGTCGAGGAGCACCATCAGGTGCGTCGCGACTGTGGGGTTTTTGATGTGTCCCACATGACCGTGATCGATGTCAGCGGCCCCCAGGCAAAGGCCTGGCTCCAGTATTTACTGGCCAATGATGTCGAACGCCTGCACAACTGCGGCCGTGCCCTGTACAGCACCATGCTCAATGAGCGGGGCGGGGTGGTCGACGACATGATCGTCTATCGCCTGGAAGACTGTTACCGCCTGGTAGTGAACGCTGCCACTCGGGACCAGGACCTGGCCTGGATGCAGGCGCAAGTCGGCGACTATCAAGTGCAACTGCACGAGCGCAGCGAACTGGCGATGCTGGCCATCCAGGGCCCGCACGCTCGGCAGAAAATTGCCGAGCTGGTAACGCAGGCGCGCGGTGCACTGATCCAGCAACTCAAGCCCTTCGAAGGCCAGTACGACGGTGACTGGTTCATCGCCCGTACCGGCTATACCGGCGAAGACGGCCTGGAAATTGCCATGCCGGCCAGCCAGGCGCCGGGCTTTTTCAACGATCTGGTCGGTGCCGGCATTTCGCCCATCGGTCTCGGCGCGCGCGACACCTTGCGCCTTGAGGCGGGCATGAACCTTTATGGCCAGGACATCCACCAGGATGTTTCGCCACTGGCCTCGAACATGGCCTGGAGCATCGCCTGGGCACCGGCCACTCGTCAGTTCATCGGCCGGGCCGCGTTGGAGGCCGAGCTTGCCGCCGGCGTACAGCACAAACTGGTCGGCCTGGTACTCGAGGAACGTGGGGTTTTACGGGCGCACCAGGTGGTTCGTATCGCCGATGTTGGCGAAGGAGAGATCACCAGTGGTAGTTTCTCTCCTACGCTTAGCAAATCGATCGCCCTGGCGCGGGTGCCGATGGCTACCGCCGACCGCGCCGAAGTGGAAATCCGTGGCAAGTGGTACCCGGTCCGGGTGGTAAAACCGACCTTCGTGCGTCATGGCAAAACCTTGATCTAACTATTTCCGGCGGACCAATACCGCTGACATTTCTTCTTGAGGACACAGAACATGAGCGATATCCCTGCCGACCTGCGTTTTGCCGAAAGTCACGAATGGGCCCGTCTGGAAGCCGATGGCAGCGTGACCGTGGGCATCAGCGATCATGCCCAGGAAGCCTTGGGTGACGTGGTCTTCGTTGAGCTGACCGAAGTGGGCACTGCGTTCGGCGCTGGCGATCAGGCGGGCGTGGTGGAGTCGGTCAAGGCTGCCTCGGACATCTACTCCCCGGTTGCCGGCGAAGTGATCGCGATCAACCAAGAACTGAGCGCCAACCCCGAGCTGCTCAACTCCGACCCGTACGGTGCGTGGATCTTCAAGCTCAAGCCAAGCAACAGCGCCGACCTCGACAAATTGCTCGACGCGGCTGGCTACAAGGCGGCCATCGGCGAGTAATCACGCCAACCTGTGGGGTGCATGCACAGCCTGCAAGCACCCACAGTGTCATTTTTGTAGAACTGCTTTTACCGCCGCGACAACCCGCTCGACATCATCGGTGCTCATGCTCGTGAACATCGGCAGCGACACGATCAGCCGGCCAACCCGCTCGGCCACCGGGAACATCCCGTCCTTGAAACCGCGCTCGCGGTACAGACTCAGCAGATGAATCGGCGGGTAGTGATAGCCGACGCCAACTCCCAGTGCCTGCATCTTTTCCATGAACGTGGCCCGTGCCGGTTGGCCATCCGCACGTTCTGGCAGCACCAGCTGGAACAGGTGCCAGTTGCTCTGGGTGAAATCGGCCGGCGGTAGCTGTGCACCGTACCGGGCCTCGAAATCACCGCCAAAACACGCGAAGTAATGTTGCGCCAGCATGCGGCGATGGGCGGTGATCGCCTCGATCCCGGCAAACTGGCCCAGGCCGATGGCGGCGGCGACGTCGGTCATGTTGAACTTGCCACCCAGCACGTCCACGTCCAGGCCATCAAAACCGCTGCGGGTCACGCCTTGCAGACGGTACTTCTCGGCCAGCCGCGCTTCTTGCGCGTTGTTCAGCACCAGGCAGCCGCCCTCCGAGCAGGTGACGTTCTTGTTCGCCTGGAAACTGAACGACACGAAGTCCCCCGTCGCCCCGATGCGCTGCCCATTCCAGCTTGAGCCCAGCGCTTGGGCGGCATCCTCGACGATGCGCAGGCCGTGCTTGCGCGCAATGCCGTACAGGCGCTCCATGTCCAGCGGCAACCCGGCCAGGTACACCGGGATTATTGCCTTGGTGCGCGGGGTGATGGCGGCTTCGAGCCGGTCCAGGTCGATGTTGCGGGTGACCGGGTCGATGTCGGCGAACACCGGGGTGGCGCCGACTTCGAGAATCACGTTGGCCGTGGCCACCCACGAGATGGGTGTAGTGATCACTTCATCACCGGCGCCGATCCCGGCGATGCGCAAGGCGATCTCCATGGTGCAGGTGCCCGAGTTGAACGTACGCACCGGCCGTCCGCCGAAATACTCGGACAGCTGGGCTTCGAAGGCCTGGACCTTGGGCCCGCTGGTGATCCAGCCGGAGCGCAGGACATCGCCTACGGCGGCAATAGTGGCTTCATCGATGACGGGTTTGGAAAACGGCAGAAAAGGCTGTTGGCTCATGGCGATCTGGGGACCCGAGTGGCGGACGTGGGTGATGCGCTGCACAGAATGGCTCCGATTGGCCGAAGACACCATACCGTGCGCGCAGGGCAGCTATGCTGCCAGAACCGAGTTGAACAGACGCTGAGCGCCATTCAAGAGAGAGCCCGTCATGTCCCAGTTGCCCAGCTTGAGCCAGTTACGCGATCCCCATGCCTTCCTGCGCCGCCACCTGGGGCCGGACGCCGCCGAGCAGCAGGCCATGCTCGACAGTCTCGGGCTTGGCAGCCGGGTCGAGTTGATCGAGCAGACGGTACCGCCGGGCATTCGCCTGAATCGACCGCTGGACCTGCCCCCGGCCCTGGACGAGCAGAGCGCCCTGGCCAAGCTGCGCGGTTATGCCGAACAGAATGAGGTCTGGACCAGCCTGATCGGCATGGGCTACCACGGCACCCTGACGCCCGCCGTGATCCTGCGTAATGTGCTGGAAAACCCCGGTTGGTATACGGCCTATACCCCGTACCAGCCGGAAATCGCCCAGGGCCGGCTCGAGGCGCTGCTCAATTTCCAGCAATTGACCATCGACCTGACAGGCCTGGAGCTGGCCAACGCTTCGCTGCTCGATGAAGCCACGGCGGCGGCGGAAGCCATGGCCTTGGCCAAGCGTGTGGCCAAGTCGAAAAGCAATCTGTTCTTCGTCGACGAAAACTGCCATCCGCAGACTATTTCCGTGGTGCAGACCCGGGCCGAGGGGTTTGGCTTCGAACTGATCGTCGACGCTGTGGATAACTTGCCCCGGCACCAGGTGTTTGGCGCGCTGCTGCAGTACCCCGACACCCACGGCGAGATTCGTGACCTGCGGCCGTTGATCGACCACCTGCACGCCCAACAGGCCCTGGCCTGCGTGGCTGCCGACCTGTTGAGCCTGTTGTTGCTGACCCCGCCCGGTGAGATGGGCGCCGACGTGGTGTTCGGTTCGTCCCAGCGCTTTGGCGTGCCCATGGGCTATGGCGGCCCGCATGCGGCGTTTTTCGCCAGCCGTGACGAATACAAGCGGGCGATTCCCGGGCGCATCATCGGTGTCTCGAAAGACGCCCGGGGCAATGTTGCCCTGCGCATGGCCCTGCAAACCCGCGAGCAACATATCCGCCGCGAGAAGGCCAATTCGAACATCTGCACCGCCCAGGTGCTGCTGGCCAATATTGCCAGCTTCTATGCGGTCTACCACGGCCCGCAGGGCCTCAAGCGCATTGCGCAACGGGTGCACCGCCTGACGTGCATCCTCGCCGCCGGCCTTGAGCGCAACGGCATTACCCGGCTCAACCAGCAGTTTTTCGACACCCTGACCCTGGAAGTCGGCGGCAGCCAGACGGCAATCATCGAATCGGCCAAGGCGGCGCAGATCAACCTGCGGATTCTCGGTCGCGGCCAGGTCGGCCTGAGCCTCGACGAAAGCTGCGACGAAAGCACGGTGGCGAAGCTGTTCGACGTGTTCCTCGGTGCCGACCATGGACTGCAGGTGGCCGAACTGGATGGGCAGGCGCTGGCCTCGGGCATCCCGGCAGGGTTGCTGCGCACCAGTGGTTACTTGCGCCACCCGGTGTTCAACGCGCACCACAGTGAAACCGAGATGCTGCGCTACCTCAAGCAACTGGAGAACAAGGACCTGGCGCTTAACCAGTCGATGATCCCACTGGGCTCCTGCACCATGAAACTCAACGCCACCAGCGAGATGATCCCCATTACCTGGCCAGGTTTCGCCAACCTGCACCCCTTTGCCCCGAAAGAGCAGGCGACGGGCTACGGGTTGATGATCGACGAGCTGGAGCGCTGGTTGTGTGCGATCACCGGTTTCGATGCGATCTGCATGCAGCCCAACTCCGGCGCTCAGGGCGAATATGCCGGGTTGTTGGCGATCCGCAAATATCACGCAAGCCGTCAGCAGGGTGCGCGCGATATCTGCCTGATCCCGGCATCGGCCCATGGCACCAACCCGGCGTCGGCGCAGATGGCCGGGATGCAGGTGGTGATCGTCGAGTGTGACGCTGCCGGCAACGTCGACCTTGACGACTTGAAGAACAAAGCCGCAGCGGCCGCTGACAAGCTGGCCTGCCTGATGGCCACCTACCCCTCGACCCATGGGGTGTACGAGGAGGGCATCAGCGCGATCTGCGAAGTTATCCACAGCCACGGCGGTCAGGTGTACATGGACGGCGCCAACCTCAACGCGCAGGTCGGGCTGGCGCGGCCGGCGGATATCGGTGCCGATGTGTCCCACATGAATCTGCACAAGACCTTCTGCATTCCCCACGGTGGCGGCGGTCCGGGGATGGGACCGATTGGCGTGCGCGCGCACTTGGCGCCGTTCGTGGCCAATCACCCGGTAGTGCCGCTGGATGGGCCGGACCCGAAGAACACTGCAGTCAGCGCCGCGCCCTGGGGCAGTGCAAGCATCCTGCCGATCAGTTGGATGTACATTGCAATGATGGGCCCGCAACTGGCCGATGCCAGCGAAGTGGCGATCCTGTCGGCCAACTACCTGGCCGAACACCTGTCTGGCGCCTTCCCGGTGCTGTTCAGTGGGCGTAACGGGCGGGTGGCCCACGAATGTATCCTTGATCTGCGACCGCTCAAGGCCCAGACCGGGATCAGTGAAGAGGACGTGGCCAAGCGTCTTATGGACTACGGCTTCCATGCGCCGACCATGTCGTTCCCGGTGGCGGGGACCTTGATGGTCGAGCCCACCGAAAGTGAGTCCAAGGCGGAGCTGGACCGTTTTATCGGTGCGATGTTGAGTATCCGCGCGGAAATTACCGAAGTGCAGAACGGTAACTGGCCGGCCGACGACAACCCGCTGAAGCGCTCGCCCCATACCCTGGCGGACGTTACCGGGGTCTGGGAGCGGCCCTACAGCATTGAACAGGCGGTGACCCCGGATGCCCACACCCGGGCGCACAAGTACTGGCCGACGGTGAATCGGGTGGACAATGTCTACGGCGATCGCAATCTATTTTGTGCCTGCGTGCCGCTGGATGAGTATCGATAAGGGCTGATTGCCAGGCAAAAAAATGCCGCTCGAACGAGCGGCATTTTGCTTTCGACAACGAGTTACTGTTGCGCGAGGGTGTTGCTGGCCAGGATCGCGTTGGCCAATTCCATGTCGGTGGCCTGCAGGCCCGGGTTGTCGGCACGGACTTTTTGCAGCGCCGACTCGAGGAACGGGCCACGAATGTTGCCATCACTGGCCACGAAGCTCCCGGCGTCGTCCTGGGCGGCAAGCACCATCTTGTGGTCCTTGGAGGTCAGGTAGGTGGAAGCGGTGGTCGCCCCCGAGGAGATGACATTGCGCCAGAAAGTATCGGCCATAGCGGACCCGGCAGACAGGGAGAGCAGGGCAAGGGTAGCGGCGGCCAGTTTGACACGCATGTAAGGTGACTCCAGTGGGTTCAGATTAACTGGCGGTTTGGATCGGAAAACCTCACCTGAGTTCCGTGACCGCTAATCAACCTGTTCAACCAGGATCACCACCCCTTCCAGGCCCACTACACGTACCTTGGCCCCCACCGGGGTATCCGGCCCCCTGGCCATCCAGACACCGTCAGCGATCTTGACCTTGCCGTGACCGTCGACAATCGCCTGATGCACCACAAAGACCCTGCCGATCAGCTCCTGGCCACGCAGGTTGAGGTTCGGCTGGTCGCTTTCGCGTACTGCGCTGCGCTGGCGATGCCACCAGTACAGCGCGGTGAGGATCGACAGCAAGCCGAACAACAGCAGTTGCAGTTCCCAAGACAGGCCGGGCAGGACGAAAGTCAGCACCCCAACGGCGGCAGCGGCCAGGCCGATCCACAGCAGATAACCCCCGGCGCCGAACACTTCGAGGATCAACAGCACGGTGCCCAATGCCAGCCAGTCCCAGAACGACAGGTGTTGCAGGAATGCCCACATAGCTCGTGCCTCAGGCTTTCTTGGAATCGAACGTGGCCTTGACGATCTCGCCGATACCGCCGACCGCGCCGATCACCTGGCTGGCCTCCAGTGGCATCAGGATCACTTTGCTGTTGTTGGCCGAGGCCAGTTTGCCCAGGGCGTCGATGTATTTTTGCGCGACGAAGTAGTTCACCGCCTGCACGTTGCCATTGGCGATCGCCTCGGACACCACCTTGGTGGCCTGGGCTTCTGCTTCGGCTTGTCGTTCGCGTGCCTCGGACTCGAGGAACGCCGCCTGCCGGCTACCCTCGGCTTCGAGGATTTGCGCCTGCTTCTTGCCCTCGGCGGTGAGAATCGCCGAAGCCCGCAGGCCTTCGGCCTCGAGGATTTGCGCACGCTTGATCCGCTCGGCTTTCATCTGCCCGGACATGGCCGCCATCAGGTCGGCGGGTGGGCTGATGTCCTTGATCTCGATCCGGGTGATCTTGATGCCCCAGGGTGCGGTGGCTTCATCCACGGTGCGCAGCAGTTTTTCATTGATCCCGTCGCGCTGGCTGAGCATGGCGTCCAGTTCCATCGAGCCGAGCACGGTGCGGATGTTGGTTTGCAGCAGGTTGCGGATAGCGTGTTCGAGGTTGTTCACCTCGTAGGCCGCCTGCGCGGTGTTGACCACCTGGAAGAAGCATACGGCGTCGATCTGTACCGTGGCGTTGTCGGCGGTGATGACTTCCTGCGGCGGAATATCCAGCACGCTTTCCATCACGTTGATCTTGCGACCGATGCGGTCCATCACCGGAATGATGATGTTCAGGCCGGGCTTGAGGGTGTTGGTGTAGCGGCCAAAACGCTCCACGGTCCACTGGTACCCCTGGGGCACCACCTTGAAGCCCATGAACAGAATGGCGACCACCAGGCCGAGGAAAAGTAAAAGTACGCTACCGGTTTGCATGAAAAGTCCCTATTCAATCAATGAAGGTGCAGGCCTGAGTGTAGCGGCGCGAGCTTGCAGCGGACACGCTTTACTTTGGTTCAGCCTGTGGCGTGACCCGCAACACTTCTTCGACCGTGGTCAAGCCTTGCGCGACCTTTTCCGCACCTGCCAGGCGCAGGCTGCGCATGCCATCCCGGGCGGCCTGGCGGCGGATGGCCGGCAGGTCGCTGTCGGCGCCGATCAGGGCCTTGAGACTAGCGCTCAGTAGCATGATTTCGTAGACCCCGGCGCGGCCGCGATAGCCGCTGTCGCGGCACTCCAGGCAACCGACGGCGTGGCACGCCTGGTGGGGCATAGGCACGCGACTGAGTTGGTTCAGGCTGTGCCAGGTGTCGGCGTCCAGGGCCAGCGGTGCCTTGCAGTGCGGGCACAGGGTGCGCACCAGGCGCTGGGCCATGACGCCGAGCACGGTGGCCTTGATCAGATAGGGCGCGATGCCCACTTCCAGCAGACGGCTGATGGCGCTTGGCGCATCGGTGGTGTGCAGGGTCGATAGCACCAAGTGTCCAGTGAGCGCCGCCTGGATGGCCATCTCGGCGGTTTCCAGGTCGCGGATTTCACCGATCATGATGATGTCCGGGTCCTGGCGCATCAGGGCGCGTACGCCGCTGGCAAAACTCAGGTCAATGTTGTGCTGGACCTGCATCTGATTGAACGCCGGCTCGAGCATCTCGATCGGGTCCTCGATGGTGCAGAGGTTGATCTCGGGTGTCGCGAGTTGCTTGAGGGTGGTGTAGAGCGTGGTGGTCTTGCCCGAGCCGGTGGGTCCGGTAACCAGGATGATGCCATTGGGCTGGCGGGTCATGTCCTGCCAGCGGCGCAGGTCGTCGGCGCCAAAGCCCAGTTGATCGAAGTCCTGGAGCAGCACCTGGGGGTCGAAGATGCGCATCACCAGTTTTTCACCGAAGGCGGTGGGCAGCGTCGACAGGCGCAATTCCACTTCACCGCCTTCTGGCGCCCTGGTCTTGACCCGGCCGTCCTGGGGTTTGCGTTTTTCGGCGACGTTCATCCGTCCCAGGTTTTTCAGGCGACTGACCATTGCCAGGGTGACCTGCGGCGGGAACTGGTAGACGTTGTGCAGCACGCCGTCGATGCGAAAGCGCACGGTGCCTTGTTCGCGCCGCGGTTCGATGTGGATATCGCTGGCGCGTTGCTGGAAGGCGTACTGGAACAACCAGTCGACGATATTGACGATGTGCGCGTCATTAGCGTCGGGCTCCTGGTTACTGGCGCCGAGGTTGAGCAGTTGTTCGAAGTTGCCCTGCGGGGTGGGAGGCTGATCCCCATGGCTGGCGCCGATGACCGATTTGGCCAGGCGATAGAACTCCACACAATAGCGCCGGATCTCCAGCGGATTGGCCACCACGCGCCTGATTGGCAGTTGCAGGACATGGCTCAGGTCGGCTTCCCAACTACGCACGTAGGGCTGCGCGCTGGCCACGGTGACAGCCTCGCGGTCGATTGCCAGCGCCAGAATTGCGTGGCGTTGGGCAAAGGCATAGGACATCAACGGGGTGATGCGCGCGACATGGATTTTCAACGGGTCGATGCGCACATAGGGCTGGCCGGCCTGCTGCGCCAGCCATTGGGTCAAGCGTTCGAGGTCCAGCGGTTGACCGCCGTGCAGGGAGTCGGCCAGGTGTTGATCGGCGAGCAGTTCCAAGGGGTGCAACTGATGGTTGGCGGCGCTGCGGCGTGCGCTCAGAGCCTGTTCGGCTGCGGCCTGGCCGATCACGCCTTGAGCGATCAGGTCGCGCAGCAATTGATTGAAATCCAGCCAGCGATCCTGGGGGGCGAATTGAACGGACATCCGGACTCCTTGGGCAATAACCCTGCACTCGGCGCTGTCGATCGCTGTGTCGGCAGCTCTGAATGCCAAGCCTAGTCCCCGTGCGGGCCGTCCGTTCGAGCCTGGCCCGATCAAGCGTTGCGAGGTTTTACCGCGAGCCTCAGCCTGCCGCCTGTACCGGTGCAAGCCATTGTGAATCAGCCGGTTGCAACTGGACCGAGCAGACGCTGATCAAGTTACGTAGTTTTTCTGCGAGCACCTCGGCGCGGTGCCAGCTCAGGCCGTCGATCACGATATCGAGGGACAGCAAATCATTCTCGCGGGTCATGTGGACGGCTTGTGGCAGTAGCAACTGCAGGGCAAACAGGTTCAGTGCCCGGCACAACAGGTCGGGTTCGGCTTCGGCGAGCACCTGGTAGTGCACGCAGCAGTGGGCGTTGCCGGCATGCCAGGCATCGGCGCGGCTAGAGGTGGTGCTGACGGCTTCGAGTGGGGGCATGGTAGGTCTCCAGATCAATGGAGGAATTTTTACATTCGAAGCCGGGTATTTCTTATCTATGATGGGGCATATAGGCTTGATATCGAATCAAGCAATTCATCAATGGCGTATTCAAGGGTTTTTTTATGCACAGTGAGCTGGACGTCTATGACCGCCGCATCCTCGCGCTATTGCAAGAGGACGCCTCGCTGTCCAGCGCGCAGATTGCCGAGCAGGTCGGTTTATCGCAGTCACCTTGCTGGCGCAGGATCCAGCGGATGAAGGAGGAGGGGGTGATTCGCGGGCAGGTGACGCTGCTTGACCGCAAGAAGATTGGCCTCAACACGCAGATCTTCGCCGAGGTCAAACTCAACGCTCACGGGCGCTCCAACTTCACCGAATTCACCGAGGCGATTCGCGGTTTTCCCGAGGTGCTGGAGTGTTATGTGCTGATGGGCGCGGTAGATTTCCTGCTGCGCATCGTCACCGCCGACATTGAGGCCTACGAGCGCTTCTTCTTCGAGAAGCTGTCGATGGTGCCGGGGATCCAGGAAGTGAACTCGATCGTGGCCTTATCGCAGATCAAGTCGACGACCAGTTTGCCGGTGTTGCGGGGGTAAAGATTTTTGGTGAATGTGCGGGCCTCATCGCGAGCCGGCCGCAAGCGGGCGGCTCGCGATGACGGTGTTACATGCGCAACAGCATTTTCCACGCACGGTTCTGATACACCGCGATCGCCTGCTGCTTGCGTGCGTCCAGCGCTTCGTCGGTGATTGGCTCGTTGGCCAGTTGCGCCAGTTTGTTCAGTTCACCGTACAGGCGATCCATTTCCGGGATGTCCAGCACTGCGCGGGCATGGTGCAACCAGGCCTGGATGCGCTCGATGCGCGGCAGTTGCTCGGCGAGGTCTTCGGGTTGTTGCTGGTAGCGTTGCAATTGCAGCGAAGTGGCTTCTTCACCCAGCAGGCGCGGCAACCAGTTACCCAGTTGCGCGGCGCCCTGGCGATTGCCGCGGGTGTTGCGCTCGGCAGTCCAGGTGCGGGCCAGCAGCCAGCGCGAGGCGTTCAGCGAGAACTGGCCCCAGCGCGGATCTTCGAGTTCTTCGAGGAACTGTTCCGGTGCGGCCTTGCGCACGTCTTCGTCGTCCTGGCCGAACTGCACCAGCGGACGCCAGTCTTCGAGCAAGGCATCCAGGGCCACACGCAGGTCGTGGGTCGACTGACGCGGGGCGGCCTGGCCCAGGCTGCCGATCAGGGCGCGCAGTTCGGCGAGGCTCTCGACCCAGTCTTGCAGCAAGCGCCAGTGACCATTGAAGCGATACTGCTCGGCCAGGCGCTGGCTGCTACCCAGCAGGTACCAGCCCAGCGCGGCGAAGGCGTCGTCCAGCGGCAGTTCGAAGCTCAGTTGCGGGGCCGGCAGGCTCAGCGAATAGCTGTGGGCGTCGAACAGGCGATAGCCACGTTCAGCCTTGCTGATGTCGCACGGCATCAGCGCCAGGGTCGCGGCCAGTTCGGCGGCCAGTTCCAGCAATGCAGCCGGCTCGCCTTCGCGCAGCTCCAGCTCCAGTTCGCAGATTTCTTCTTTCTGCTTGCCGACTACCACGTGGCCGAGGTCCAGGGCGGCTTCGATGACCACCTTGGCCTTGCCGCGACCCCAGGCGATTTCGGCGCGCTCGCGGACGAAGTCGGTGGTGAAGATCGGCTTGAGGGTTTTTTTGTCCAGTTCTGCCAGCTCTTCAGGCCAGCATTCGCCGTCGAGTTTTTTCACGTCGAGCTTGGCTTTGGCCAGGCTCCAGTCGTATTCGTTACGCTCGGACAGGCCGGCGATGCTCTGGCCACGGGTCTTGAGGGTCTGAATCACTTCTTCGCCGTCGCGGCGCAGGCGCAGGGCAACCTTGGCACGGGCCAGGTCACGCTCTGGCGTGTCGAAGTACTGGTTCATCAACTCACGGCGTTCCCAGCCACTTTTGTTGCGTTTTTTCAGTAACGGGTGCTCGCGCAGGGCGGCGAGGGTTTCGCGGCTGACGCGGAGTTTGATTTCGGTTTCTTTCTGCATGGCCGGAAAATCCAGGATCGGGAGCGCAGCCGGGGAAATGTGTGGCTGCCAAGGCCGTGCAGTGTACAGCACTCACTAAACCTGCGCGCCGCGACGGTTTATTCCGGTGACCGGATGGTTCTATGATGGACTTCAATCCGGGAGTTGGAGTCAGCGATGCCTTTGCCATCCATGAAAGACCAGTTCGCTGCACTGATCGCCGCACCGTCCGTCAGTTGCACTCAAGCTCACCTGGATCAGAGCAATCGGCCGGTCATTAATTTGCTGGCCACCTGGCTCGGCGACCTGGGTTTTGCCTGTGACATCCAGCAGGTCAGCCCCGGCAAATTCAACCTGCTGGCCACCTTCGGCACCGGCCCTGGCGGTCTGGTGCTGGCCGGGCACAGCGATACGGTGCCGTTCGACGGTGCGCTGTGGCAGACCGACCCGCTGAAACTCACCGAAGTCGACGGCCGCTGGGTCGGCCTGGGCAGCTGCGACATGAAAGGCTTTTTTGCCCTGGCCATCGAAGCCGTGCTGCCGTTGCTCGACCAGCCGTTCAAGCAACCGCTGATGATTCTTGCCACCTGCGACGAAGAAAGCTCGATGTCCGGTGCCCGCGCCCTGGCGGCGGCCGGCAAACCCTTGGGCCGGGCGGCGGTGATCGGTGAGCCGACGGGGCTCAAGCCGATCCGCCTGCACAAGGGGGTGATGATGGAGCGCATCGACATCCTCGGGCAAAGCGGTCACTCCTCCGACCCACGCCTGGGTCACAGCGCCCTGGAAGCCATGCACGATGCGATGGGCGAGCTGCGCGGCTTGCGCCTGCTGTGGCAGCGCGAGTTCCGCAACCCGCAGTTCAGCGTGCCGCAACCGACCCTCAACTTTGGCTGCATCCATGGTGGTGACAACCCGAATCGCATCTGTGGCCAGTGCTCCCTGGAGTTCGACCTGCGGCCCTTGCCCGGCATGGACCCCAACGCCCTGCGCGATGCCATTCGACAGAAGTTGGGACCGGTCGCCGAACGTCATCAGGTGAAGATCGACTACGCACCGCTGTTCCCCGAAGTGCCGCCATTTGAGCAGACGCAGGATTCGGAACTGGTGCAGGTGGCTGAAAGACTCACCGGGCATAGCGCCGAAGCAGTGGCGTTCGGCACTGAAGCGCCTTATCTTCAGCGCCTGGGTTGCGAAACCCTGGTGCTCGGTCCTGGCGATATCGCCTGCGCCCACCAGCCGGGGGAATACCTGGAAATGTCACGTTTGACGCCTACCGTGCATCTATTACGGCAACTGATCGAACATTACTGCCTGACCCCGGCTTGAATCCCGGGGCCAACCACCCGTATTCATGAGGAGAGCGCGCGTGTCGCCAAGCCTGTTCCGACGATAACCACCAGCCCGCTGTGCGTTTTGCTTCGTCCTTTTTTCGGCTGTTATTTATTACAGGTGCAGGTGTTATGCCCGAATACGTCAACTGGCTTCGTCACGCTTCCCCTTACATCAACGCTCACCGCGATTGCACCTTTGTCGTCATGCTGCCCGGCGACGGCGTCGAGCATGCGAACTTCGGCAATATCGTCCACGACCTGGTGTTGCTGCACAGCCTCGGGGTACGCCTGGTGCTGGTACACGGTTCGCGCCCGCAAATCGAAACCCGCCTCGCCGCGCGCGGCCTGACCCCGCATTACCACCACGGGATGCGCATTACCGATGCCGCGACCCTGGAATGTGTGATCGATGCCGTGGGCCAGTTGCGCATCGCCATCGAGGCCCGACTGTCGATGGACATGGCGTCCTCGCCGATGCAGGGCTCGCGCCTGCGGGTAGCCAGCGGCAACCTGGTGACGGCACGGCCGATCGGCGTGCTCGAGGGGGTCGACTATCACCACACCGGCGAAGTGCGCCGGGTCGACCGCAAGGGCATCAACCGCCTGCTGGATGAGCGCTCCATCGTGCTGCTGTCACCGTTGGGCTACTCGCCCACCGGGGAAATCTTCAACCTGGCCTGCGAAGACGTCGCTACCCGCGCCGCCATTGACCTGGGGGCCGACAAGCTACTGCTGTTCGGCGCCGAAACGGGGCTGATCGACGAACACGGTCGTCTGGTCCGTGAACTGCGCCCGCAACAGGTACCGGCTCACCTGTTACGCCTGGGTGCCAACTACCAGGCCGAACTACTGGACGCTGCCGCGCAAGCCTGCAGCGCCGGTGTCGGTCGCAGCCACATCGTCAGTTATGCCGAAGATGGCGCGCTGCTCACTGAGCTGTTCACCCGTGATGGTGGCGGTACGCTGGTGGCCCAGGAGCAGTTCGAACTGCTGCGCGAGGCGGCCATCGAAGACGTCGGTGGTTTGCTGGATTTGATCAGCCCGCTGGAAGAGCAGGGGATCCTGGTGCGTCGCTCGCGCGAAGTGCTGGAACGCGAGATCGAGCAGTTCAGCGTGGTCGAGCGCGAAGGGATGATCATTGCCTGTGCGGCCTTGTATCAGATTGCCGACTCGGATGCCGGCGAGCTGGCGTGCCTGGCCGTGAACCCGGAATACCGGCACGGCCGGCGTGGCGATGAACTGCTGGAACGGATCGAAAGCCGGGCCCGCGCCCAAGGCCTCAAGACCCTGTTTGTCCTCACTACACGCACTGCGCACTGGTTCCGCGAGCGCGGTTTTGTGCCGAGCAGCGTTGAGCGCCTGCCGTCGGCGCGGGCCTCGCTGTACAACTACCAACGCAATTCGAAAATCTTCGAAAAAGCCCTCTGATCCCCCCGCTGATGCCCCGGCTTTTGTTGACAAAGGTCGGGGCTGACGAGCTGCCGTGTGCCCGAGTGAGAAAATATTTCAATCGATACACAAACTGTAACAATTCCCTTGGATGATGCGCGCTTCGCCCAATGAAGTCGCGTTTTTGATCGTGATTGACGATTGATTAAGGTCTATTCAGACAAACGATCTAAGGGCACTCCGATAAATACCTTTTAGGAATTACACACTTTGTCGCTACCCTGCGTCGCTTCGGCGAGTGTGGATTTGCTATATTCCCGAATCGTATGAAAAACGATGAAATAATTCTTTTTGGGTTTATCAAAAATTCATTAACCTGAACAGACCGAATCATGCGGTTAGACCTTGGTCGTAGACACGCCTTGTTACGATTGACTTGGCGGTCACGCTCTGGCGCTAATCGCGCATCTGTGGATCCGGGGCATCAGACCCTGGACCAAGAAACACAAAAATTAGAAACGAGAGGAGTGAAACATGAACAAGTCCACCTTGGCCCTGGCAGTGGCCGTAGGGGTTGTCGCGCAGCAGGCAGGCGCCGCCGGTTTTATCGAAGACAGCAAGGCCACCCTGGGCCTGCGTAACTTCTACATCAACACCGATAACCGCGACAACAACACCAAAGCCGCTGGTGCACAGAACAAGCAGGAAGAATGGGGCCAAGGCTTCGATCTGCGCTTCACCTCGGGTTACACCCAGGGCACCGTGGGCTTCGGTCTGGATGCCATCGGCCTGGTGGGCGTGAAGCTGGACTCCGGCGGCGGCACCAACGGCGCTAACGCAAATTCCTACGGCGGCACAGTGTTCCCGAGCAAGTCCAACGGTGAAGCCGTGGACAACTTCTCCAGCCTGGGCCTGACCGCCAAGGCGAAGATCTCCCAGACCGAACTGAAACTCGGCACCCTGCAGCCAAAACTGCCGGTGATCGTGACCAACGACGGTCGCCTGCTGCCGCAAACCTTCCAGGGCGGCCAGATCACCACCAACGAGATCAAGGACCTGACCCTGGTCGGTGGTCAGATCGAGCACGCCAAAGGTCGTAACTCCAGCAACAACGAAGAACTGTCGATTGCTGGCGCCAACAGCCCAACGGCTTCGGGTCGCGACAGCAACAAGTTCATCTACGGCGGCGGTGACTACAAGATCACCAAGGACCTGACCGCACAGTACTACTACGGCAACCTGGACGATTTCTACAAGCAACACTTCCTGGGCCTGGTACACAACTGGGCAATCGGCCCGGGCGTGCTGAAGTCGGACTTCCGTTACTTCAACAGCCGCGATGACGGTGCCAACGGCAACGATCCGGCCTACTACACCACCGGTGACTACGGCACTGGCATCACCAAGGGCAAGGTCGACAACAACCTGTTCAGCGGCTTGCTGCTGTACACGGTATCCGGTCACACCTTCGGTGGCGGTTACCAGGTCAGCAACGGCGACAGCGATTTCCCTTGGCTGAACCAGGGTGATGGCTCGTCGGCTTACCTGACTACCGACATGCAGATTGCCAAGTTTGCCCGTGCTGGCGAACGTACCTGGCAAGCTCGCTACTCCTATGACTTCGCTCAAGTGGGCGCACCTGGCCTGACCGCGGGTATCGTCTACCTGCGTGGCGACGACATCGACACCTCGGGTAACGTCGGCACCAGCAAACCACAGACCAAAGTCAACGCCACTGGCGCCAGCGAGTGGGAACGCGACCTGACCGTGGCTTACGTGATTCCGCAGGGCCCGCTGAAGAACCTGGGTCTGACCTGGAAAAACGCCATGTGGCGCAACGACATCCCGGGTCAACGCGACCAGGATGAAAACCGCCTGATCGTCAGCTACTCGATCCCGCTGTTGTAACAGCGCTCGCCAGACTGATAAAAAAAGCCCCGCCAGGCATTGCGCCTGGCGGGGCTTTTGTTTGCCGGCAGACCCACCCCCGTGTGCCCGCCAGCTTCCCTCTTTACAGCAACTCAAGGCCTTCTCGAACCTTGGGCAGCAGCGTGGTCGCTGCGGGCGCGGGCGTCCAGTGAACAGATATTTAATATTCTTTAAAGTTATAAATAAATCAATATTTATTCTTTTTAATTAGAGAAAATTCTAGGCACAGTGGGCTCATTCCGCACTCATCAGGAGCAGCACCATGAGCCTCAGACTGGGCGACATCGCCCCCGATTTCGAACAGGATTCCAGCGCCGGCACCATTCGCTTCCACGAGTGGCTTGGCGATAGCTGGGGCGTGCTTTTTTCCCATCCGGCGGACTTCACACCGGTGTGCACCACGGAGCTGGGGTTTACCGCCAAGCTCAAGGATCAATTTGCCCAGCGCGGGGTCAAGGCCATTGCCCTGTCTGTCGACCCGGTGGACTCACACCACCGCTGGATCGAAGACATCAACGAAACCCAGGACACCCTGGTCAACTTCCCGATCCTGGCGGACGCCGATCGCAAGGTCTCGGACCTCTACGACCTGATCCACCCGAACGCCAACGACACCCTGACCGTGCGCTCGCTGTTCGTGATCGACCCGAACAAGAAGGTTCGGCTGACCATCACCTATCCGGCCAGCACCGGGCGCAACTTCAACGAAATCCTGCGGGTGATCGACTCGCTGCAACTCACCGACCATTACAAGGTGGCCACGCCGGCCAACTGGCAGGACGGTGATGAAGTGGTGATTGTGCCCTCGCTCAAGGACGAAGCAGAGATCGCCCAGCGCTTTCCCAAAGGTTACCGCGCGGTGAAGCCGTACCTGCGCCTGACGCCGCAGCCTAATCGGTAATTCGCCAGCTCTCCTGGCGCGCCTTATAAACCCATCGTGGGCAAGCGGAACGCAATGCATCGCGCATAACCTGTGGGAGCGGGCTTGCCCGCGATGGGGCCGGACCGACCACGGCAAGCATCCGCGTGAACCAGAATCACAATGCAGGGGTTTTCAGGCCGTTTCGACGGCCTTTTTTTATGCCCGGGTAAAGGCAGTCTTGCATATTCATTTTGAGTATAAACAAATGAATAAATATGATTTATAGATATATGAATCACCTGTTAAGGTCACTTCAACACCGCGAGATCGCAAGCTGCGAATCGCCCACTACATGCAAGGAATCAAGGTAATGCTGGTCGTCTCACTCGGAGGAAGTCCCAGCCAACGCTCCCGCTCCGGAGTGCTGCTGGATCGCTCCCAGCGTTGGTTGCAACAACAGGGGGTGGAAGTGGTGAGTTACCAGGTACGGGACTTCCCGGCCGAAGACTTGCTGCATGCCCGCTTCGACAGCCCGAAGGTGATCGACCTGCTGCAACAGATTGCCAATGCCGATGGCCTGCTGATCGCCACGCCGGTCTACAAGGCGTCCTTTTCGGGCGCACTGAAAACCGTGCTGGACCTGCTGCCTGAGCGCGCCCTGAGCCACAAGGTGGTATTGCCAATGGCTACGGGCGGCAGTATCGCCCACATGCTGGCGGTGGATTACGCCCTCAAGCCGGTGCTGTCGGCGCTCAAGGCCCAGGAAATGCTGCATGGCATCTTTGCCGAAGACAACCAGATCGCCTATGGCGAAGGCACTGCCCAGGCGAAGTTGGCACCGGAGCTGGAGCAACGGTTGAACGAGGCCCTGGAGCAGTTTTTCAGCGCCATGGCCCGCCGTCCGAAGCCGCTCGATCCACACCTGTTGAATGAACGTTTGTTGAGTGCTCGCTGGAGCATTTGAGCCCTACCCGAAGTTTGAAGTACTGGCCTTACTCGCCCGCTAACGGGCAAGCAGGTGCAGCCACAACCCCACTGCAAAAAGGAGAGCGCCATGCGCCCTGTCATTTTGCGTCGCGGTCTGGTCGCTCTGTTTGCTGCGGCTGTGTCCTTCGGCGCCATTACTCAAGCTCAGGCCGAGACGTTACGTATCGGCTATCAGAAATACGGCACCCTGGTGCTGCTCAAAGCCAAGGGCACCCTGGAGAAAAGCCTCGCCGCCCAAGGCGTCGACGTGCAATGGACCGAATTCCCCGGTGGCCCGCAACTGCTCGAAGGCTTGAACGTCGGCTCCATCGACTTCGGCGTGACCGGCGAAACCCCGCCAGTGTTCGCCCAGGCCGCTGGTGCCGATCTGCTCTATGTCGCCTACGAGCCGCCCGCTCCCCACAGTGAAGCGATCCTGGTGCCGAAGGACTCGGCGATCAAATCGGTACAGGACCTCAAGGGCAAGAAAGTCGTGCTCAACAAGGGCTCCAACGTGCACTACCTGCTGGTGCGCGCCCTGGAAGACGCCGGCCTCAAATACAGCGACATCCAGACCGTATTCCTGCCCCCAGCCGATGCCCGTGCGGCATTCGAGCGTGGCAGCGTCGACGCCTGGGTGATCTGGGACCCGTACCAGGCTGCCGCCGAACAGCAACTGCAGGCACGCACCTTGCGTGATGGCAAAGGCATCGTCGACAACCACCAATTCTACCTGGCCACCAAGCCTTACGCCGAGCAGCACCCGGCCGTGATCAAGACCCTGGTGGATGAAGTCCGCGCTGTCGGTGAGTGGTCCCAGGCCAATCCCGAAGACGTGACCAAACAGGTGGCGCCACTGCTCGGCCTACCCGCCGACATCACTCTGACCTCGGTGAAACGCCAGGGCTACGGTGCGCACTTCCTGACGCCGGAAGTGGTCGCGGCGCAGCAGAAAATCGCCGACAGCTTCTACCAGCTCAAGTTGATCCCTAAACCCTTGAGCATCAAAGACGTGATCTGGACGCCGCCGGCGACCGTTGCCAAAACCCAGTAACCCGACTTTCCAAGGAGACCACTCCATGAGCCTCAATATTTTCTGGTTCCTGCCTACCCACGGCGACGGCCATTACCTTGGCACCGCCGAAGGCGCGCGCGCCGTTGACCATGGCTACCTGCAACAAGTCGCCCAGGCGGCGGATCGCCTGGGTTTCGGCGGGGTGTTGATCCCTACCGGACGCTCCTGCGAAGACTCGTGGCTGGTGGCGGCCTCGCTGATCCCGGTGACCCAGCGCCTGAAGTTCCTGGTCGCCCTGCGCCCAGGGATCATTTCGCCGACGGTGGCGGCGCGTCAGGCGGCGACCCTGGATCGCTTGTCCGGGGGCCGGGCGCTGTTCAACCTGGTGACCGGCGGTGACCCGGAAGAGTTGGCGGGCGATGGCTTGTTCCTCAGTCACGAAGAGCGTTATCAGGCCTCCGTGGAATTCACCCGGATCTGGCGCCGCGTGCTGGAAGGCGAAACCGTCGATTACGACGGACAACACATCAGCGTCAAAGGCGCCAAATTGCTCTATCCGCCGATCCAGCAGCCGCGTCCACCGCTGTACTTCGGCGGCTCTTCCGAAGCGGCGCAGGACCTGGCGGCCGAGCAGGTCGAAATGGTCTTGACCTGGGGCGAGCCTCCGGCCGCGGTCGCCGAGAAAATCGCACAGGTTCGGGAGAAGGCAGCCAAGCTGGGCCGTACCGTGCGCTTCGGCATTCGCCTGCACGTGATCGTGCGCGAAACCAATGACGAAGCCTGGCAGGCCGCGGACCGGCTGATTTCCCATCTGGATGACGACACTATCGCCCGGGCCCAGGCATCGTTGGCGCGCTTTGACTCGGTGGGCCAGCAACGCATGGCTGCGCTGCACGGTGGCAGTCGCGACAACCTGGAAGTCAGCCCGAACCTGTGGGCCGGTGTCGGCCTGGTCCGTGGTGGTGCCGGCACGGCGCTGGTCGGCGATGGCCCGACCGTGGCAGCACGGGTCAAGGAGTACGCGGACCTGGGCATCGACACCTTCATCTTCTCCGGTTATCCACACCTGGAAGAGTCGTACCGGGTGGCCGAACTGCTGTTCCCGCACCTCGACATCGAACGTCCCGAGTTGCCAAAAACGGGCGGTTACGTCAGTCCGTTCGGTGAAATGGTTGCCAACGACATTCTTCCCAAAGCCGCGTCCCAGAGCTGAGGCGCGCCATGAAGAAGCAAACCCTTATTCACAGTCTCGCGCCCTGGGCCCTGCCGGTGCTGTTGCTGGCGGTGTGGCAGTTGTCGGTGTCGGCGGGCTGGTTGTCGACGCGGATTCTGCCGGCTCCGATCGCGGTGATCGAGGCGGGCGTGAGCCTGGTGCAAAGCGGCGAAATCTGGAAACACCTGGCCATCAGCGGCTGGCGTGCTGGCCTCGGATTTGTCATCGGCGGTGGCATCGGCCTGGTGCTGGGTTTCATCACCGGCCTGTCAAAGTGGGGTGAACGCCTGCTCGACAGTTCGGTGCAGATGATCCGCAACGTGCCGCATCTGGCGCTGATTCCGCTGGTGATCCTGTGGTTCGGCATCGACGAGTCGGCGAAGATTTTCCTGGTGGCCCTGGGCACGTTGTTCCCGATCTACCTCAATACCTACCACGGCATTCGTAACGTCGACCCGGCGCTGGTGGAAATGGCGCGCAGCTATGGCTTGAGCGGTTTCAGCCTGTTTCGCCAGGTGATTCTGCCGGGTGCGTTGCCGTCGATTCTGGTGGGGGTGCGTTTTGCCCTGGGCTTCATGTGGTTGACGCTGATCGTGGCCGAAACCATCTCGGCCAGCTCCGGCATTGGCTACCTGGCGATGAATGCCCGGGAGTTCCTGCAGACCGACGTGGTGGTGCTGGCGATTGTGCTCTATGCGGTACTCGGCAAATTGGCCGACCTCGCGGCCCGAGGCCTGGAACGGGTGTGGCTGCGCTGGCATCCGGCCTATCAAGTGGCCAAGGGAGATGCAGCATGACGGCTCAACAACCGCCGCGCCTGCTGCGCGGGATTCCCCTGGTGGTGCGCAAGCTGCAAAAGACCTTTGGTGCGCGGCAAGTGCTGCGCGACATCGACCTGCATATTCCGGCCGGTCAGTTCGTCGCGGTGGTCGGTCGTAGCGGCTGCGGCAAAAGCACCTTGCTGCGCTTGCTCGCCGGCCTCGACCAGCCAACGGACGGACAATTGCTGGCGGGCTCGGCAGCGCTCAGCGAGGCCCGGGAGGATACCCGGCTGATGTTCCAGGAGGCGCGTTTGCTGCCCTGGAAAAAGGTCATCGACAACGTCGGTCTCGGCCTCAAGGGCAACTGGCGCCAGCAGGCCCTGGATGCCCTGGAAGCAGTGGGCCTGGCCGACCGCGCCGATGAATGGCCGGCGGCCTTGTCCGGCGGGCAGAAACAACGGGTGGCCCTGGCCCGGGCACTGATCCACCAGCCGCGCCTGCTGTTGCTCGATGAGCCGCTGGGTGCCCTGGACGCCCTGACCCGGATTGAAATGCAGCAACTGATTGAGCGCCTGTGGCAGCAGCATGGTTTTACCGTGTTGCTGGTGACCCACGATGTCAGCGAAGCCGTGGCGATTGCCGACCGGGTGCTGCTGATCGAGGAGGGCGAGATTGGCCTGGACCTGCACGTCGAGTTGCCGCGCCCTCGGGTTCGCGGTTCACATCGACTGGCAGCGCTGGAAACCGAAGTGCTCAACCGAGTGTTGGCCCTGCCGGGCGTACCGCCCGAGCCGGAACCTGTTTCACCCTTGCCCACGCAATTGCGCTGGGCTCAATAACTCATCGTTCTTCCCACGACAGGAATCACCCTCATGACTATCAAAGCCATCAACGTTCGCAACCAGTTCAAAGGCACCATCAAGGAAATCGTCGAAGGCGATGTGTTGTCGGAAATCGACGTGCAAACCGCTTCCGGTATCGTCACCTCGGTGATCACCACCCGCTCGGTCAAGGAGCTGGAACTGGTGATCGGCAGCGAAGTGATCGCCTTCGTAAAGTCCACCGAGGTCTCGATCGCCAAGTTGTAAGCCGTGCGCTACGAACAACCCCGAAGGGTGTGAGCCCTTCGGGGTTTTTTTATGGGCTTGCTGGGGGATTACCAGCGCGTTTAGGCAGGTAAGGCGGCAGATACAACCCCAGGTACGCATCAAACACCCGCATCCCTTCCTCCGCCATGCGCGGGGTGATCTGCCCATGCTGCTGCACCGAGCGCGCATACACCCGATCACCCAGCTCCATGGCCAGGGCAAACACGTCGACGTCGGTGGGCAGCGCTGGCAGTGCAAAGTGCTGGTCGAAGAGGGTGTGCATCAGGTCGCCCAGTTCGAGGTCGTGCTGGCGGTCGGCCTGAGTGACTTCGGTGAGCCCGTGCTGGGCCAGGATCAACTGGCGGGCGGCGGCGTCTTCGCTGTAGATCTGCAGCATGCGTTGCTCGACCAGCCGCGACAGGTCACGCCAGCCACTGAGGGTGTCATGGTCGATAGGTGCTTGCAGGCAGGCGCGGAACGCGGCGTGGACGTCGGCCGTCAGGGCTTCGAGCAGCGCCGGGACGCTGGCGAAGAAATGGTACACCGACGATGGCGGAATCTCGGCCCGCTCGGCCACGCTGTAGATCGACAAACTGGCCACGCCTTCGGCGGCCAGCAGCGTGCGGGCGGCATCGAGGATTGAGTCGATCCGGGCCTGGCTGCGAGCGCGGGGTTTACGAAGAGTGGCGGGCCGGGTCATTGAAGTCTCCTGCAGGGCAGGGGGCATTGTACGAGTCGGGTTGTGTGTTGTCTCGTCGGCCGCCATCGCGAGCAAGGATCTGCTATGCACGCAGTATCCGGGTGCTAAACAAGGCCCTGTGGGAGCGAGCTTGCTCGCGATGGCGGCGCTCCGACGATTCGCCAAAGGCGGCCATAAAAAAACGCCATCGGCCAATTAGGCACGATGGCGTTTTTTTTACTGCAACCGCTTACACGGTATGCAGGTACCAGTTGTACTCGAGGTCGGAGATGGAGTGTTCGAACTCCTCCAGCTCGCTCTCTTTACAGGCCACGAAGATATCGATGTATTTCGGATCGATGTACTTGGCCATGACTTCGCTGTCGTCCAGCTCGCGCAATGCGTCGCGCAGGTTGTTCGGCAGGCTCTGCTCGTTCTGCTCGTAGCTGTTGCCTTCCACTGGTGCGCCAGGCTCGATCTTGTTGACCAGGCCGTGGTGCACGCCTGCCAGGACCGAAGCCATCAGCAGGTACGGGTTGGCATCGGCGCCGGCCACACGGTGTTCGATGCGCACGGCATCGGAGGAACCGGTTGGCACACGAATCGCCACGGTGCGGTTGTCCAGGCCCCAGCACGGCGAGTTCGGCACGTAGAACTGTGCGCCGAAACGACGGTAGGAGTTGACGTTCGGGCAGAGGAAAGCCATCTGCGCCGGTAGGGTCTCGAGCACACCGCCGATCGCGTGACGCAGTGCGGCGTTCTGCTCGGGATCCTCACTGGCAAAAATATTCTTGCCGTCTTTATCAAGGATCGAGATGTGGACGTGCAGACCGTTACCCGCCTGGCCTGGGTAAGGCTTGGCCATGAAGGTGGTGTCCATCTCATGGTCGTAGGCGATGTTCTTGATCAGACGCTTGAGCAGTACCGCGTAGTCGCAGGCCTTGATCGGGTCGGCAACGTGGTGCAGGTTGACTTCGAACTGCGCCGGAGCACTTTCCTTGACGATGGCGTCAGCCGGGATGCCTTGCTCCTTCGCACCTTCCAGGATGTCCTGGAGGCAGTCGACGTATTCGTCGAGGTCGTCGATCAGGTAGACCTGTGTCGAGTGCGGGCGTTTGCCGGAAACCGGCGAGCGAGGGGGTTGCGGGCGACCGTTCACGTTCTCCTGGTCGATCAGGTAGAACTCCAGTTCGAAGGCGGCGCAGATAGTCAGGCCCATTTCGTCAAACTTGCGCACTACATTGGCCAGTACTTCACGCGGGTCGGCGAAGAATGGCTCACCTTCGAGTTCGTGCATGGTCATCAACAGTTGCGCGGTAGGGCGCTTTTGCCAAGGCTCATTGCACAGGGTGTCGGGGATTGGATAGCAGATTCGGTCAGCATCGCCGATGTCCAGGCCCAGGCCGGTGCTTTCCACCGTCGAACCATTGATATCCAGAGCAAATAGAGAGGCCGGCAGGTTGATGCCTTTCTCGTAAACCTTGTGGAGACTGGTGCGTTCGATGCGCTTGCCGCGCACCACACCATTCATATCCGCAATCAGAAGGTCAACGTACAGAACCTCAGGATGTTCCTTAAGGAACGCGTTCGCTTCGTTAAGCTGAACGGCACGCGGGGGTACCGACATGATGCAACACCTTTGTTGTTAAAAATATCAATCATTGATCTTTTCAGATTCCAGTCAACCCGAACGGCATGCCGAAGTCAAGCGAGGCCTTTTTTGCCCTAAAAAAGCGCTCGAAGGGCATTTTTGAGGCAGTTTGGGGCGTTTTGATCCCTTTCCCTTCGTTGCCGCCCGCAGGCTTGAGCGGGCCGTGTTGTATTTTTTACGGGGGTGTTGTGTAAAAAAATGAACAAGGCTAAGCTCGAATCAAACCCATAACAGCAATAATACCGGGGTGCTTCATGTCTCGCCTGCCGTCAATCGGCGTGACCACCTGCTCCAGGCAGATCGGTCTGCATGCGTGCCACATCAGTGGCGACACGTCCGTCCGCGCGGCGGCCAAGGGCCTGCCGGCGTTGCCGGAGCAGCTATCCCCGTCCGATATTCTGGACGTTGTGGAAGCCCCTCTCTTTAGTGGCACTTCCTCCAATATAGATCCTGTTCACTATAGCGGTCCTGCGAGTACGCCGGGAACTGCTCATGATTCTGCACGCGTTGCCACTCCCTGCCCATTGATTCGCGCCGGCGTTGGTGTTCCTGCACGCACGGCTTTTGCTGCAAGTGTGCAAACCAGGCCCCAATGGCAGGTAAGCTTTAACCCGCATGGCTTGGCCATGGCCCAGACACGACAACGCGACGCGGATGCGTCAAACATCGCCTGACTCTTAATGAAGTCAGGACACTCAGCCCAGAGGCATTTATGAGTAACAACCTCGACCAGCTCACCGATTGGTTGAAAGACCACAAGATCACAGAAGTCGAATGCATGATCGCCGACTTGACCGGGATCACCCGCGGCAAGATTTCGCCGACCAACAAGTTCATTGCCGAAAAAGGCATGCGCCTGCCCGAGAGTGTGCTGCTGCAAACAGTGACGGGCGACTATGTCGAAGACGACATCTATTACGAGCTGCTCGACCCGGCCGACATCGACATGATCTGCCGTCCCGACCAGAACGCAGTGTTCCTCGTGCCCTGGGCCATCGAGCCGACCGCCCAGGTGATCCACGACACCTACGACAAGCAGGGCAACCCGATCGAGCTGTCGCCGCGCAACGTGCTCAAGAAGGTTCTCAAGCTCTATGCCGACAAGGGCTGGCAGCCGATCGTGGCGCCGGAAATGGAGTTTTACCTGACCAAGCGCAGCGACGACCCGGACTATCCGCTGCAACCGCCGATCGGCCGTTCCGGGCGTCCGGAGATCGGTCGCCAGTCGTTCTCCATTGAAGCCGCCAACGAATTCGACCCGTTGTTCGAAGACGTCTACGACTGGTGCGAACTGCAGGAGCTGGACCTGGACACGCTGATCCACGAGGACGGCACGGCGCAGATGGAAATCAACTTCCGTCACGGTGACGCACTGTCCCTGGCCGACCAGATCCTGGTGTTCAAGCGCACCATGCGCGAAGCCGCGCTCAAGCACGACGTGGCCGCGACGTTCATGGCCAAGCCGATGACGGGCGAGCCGGGCAGCGCCATGCACCTGCACCAGAGCATCATCGACATCGAGACTGGCAAGAACGTCTTCTCCAATGAAGACGGGACCATGAGCCAGCTGTTCCTCAATCACATTGGTGGCCTGCAGAAGTTCATCCCTGAACTGCTGCCGCTGTTCGCCCCCAACGTCAACTCGTTCCGCCGCTTCCTGCCGGACACCTCGGCACCGGTCAACGTGGAATGGGGCGAAGAGAACCGCACCGTGGGCCTGCGGGTTCCGGATGCGGGGCCACAGAACCGTCGGGTGGAAAACCGCCTGCCGGGCGCCGACGCCAACCCGTACCTGGCGATTGCCGCGAGCCTGTTGTGCGGCTACATCGGCATGGTCGAAGGCCTCAACCCAAGCGCCCCGGTAGTTGGACGTGGTTACGAGCGACGCAACCTGCGTCTGCCGTTGACCATCGAAGACGCCCTGGAGCGTATGGAAAACAGCAAGACCATCGAGAAATACCTGGGTCACAACTTCATCACTGGCTACGTCGCGGTCAAGCGGGCCGAGCATGAAAACTTCAAGCGCGTGATCAGTTCGTGGGAACGGGAATTCCTGCTATTCGCCGTCTGACACGCCGGGTGCGGCCCACCAGCCGCACCCTCACCTCACTAGGAAGGAGCGCTTTATGACTAGCAACAACCCGCAAACCCGTGAATGGCAAAGCCTGAGCAACGACCATCACCTGGCGCCGTTCAGTGACTTCAAGCAGCTCAAGGAAAAAGGCCCGCGCATCATCACCAGCGCCAAGGGCGTTTACCTGTGGGACAGCGAAGGCAACAAGATCCTCGACGGCATGGCCGGCCTGTGGTGCGTGGCCATCGGCTACGGTCGCGACGAACTGGCGGACGCCGCCAGCAAACAGATGCGCGAGCTGCCGTACTACAACCTGTTCTTCCAGACCGCTCACCCACCGGTGCTGGAACTGGCCAAGGCGATTGCCGACATTGCCCCGCAAGGCATGAACCACGTGTTCTTCACCGGTTCCGGCTCCGAAGGCAACGACACCATGCTGCGTATGGTTCGCCACTACTGGGCGATCAAGGGCCAGCCGAACAAGAAAGTCATCATCAGCCGCAAAAACGGCTACCACGGTTCGACCGTGGCCGGCGCCAGCCTGGGCGGCATGACCTATATGCACGAACAGGGCGACTTGCCGATCCCGGGCATCGTGCACATTCCGCAACCCTACTGGTTCGGTGAAGGTGGCGACATGACCCCGGAAGAATTCGGGATCTGGGCTGCCAACCAGTTGGAAGAAAAGATTCTCGAAGTCGGTGTCGACAACGTCGGCGCCTTTATTGCCGAGCCGATCCAGGGCGCCGGCGGTGTGATCGTGCCGCCTGAAAGCTACTGGCCGCGCATCAAGGAAATCCTCGCCAAGTACGACATCCTGTTCGTCGCCGATGAGGTGATTTGTGGTTTCGGCCGCACCGGTGAGTGGTTCGGTTCCGATTTCTACGACCTCAAGCCCGACATGATGACCATCGCCAAGGGCCTGACCTCAGGCTACATCCCTATGGGTGGCCTGATCGTGCGTGACAGCGTGGTCGAGGTACTCAACGAGGGCGGTGATTTCAACCACGGCTTTACCTACTCCGGTCACCCGGTGGCAGCAGCAGTGGCCCTGGAAAACATCCGCATCATGCGCGACGAAAAAATTATCGAGCGCGTCCACGCAGAAACGGCACCGTATTTGCAAAAGCGTCTGCGTGAGCTGAACGACCACCCTTTGGTGGGCGAAGTTCGCGGAGTAGGGCTGTTGGGGGCAATCGAACTGGTTCAGGACAAGGCCACGCGCAAACGTTACGAAGGCAAGGGTGTGGGCATGATCTGCCGGCAGTTCTGCTTCGACAACGGGCTGATCATGCGCGCAGTGGGCGACACCATGATCATCGCTCCGCCGCTGGTGATCACACCGGCAGAAATCGATGAACTGGTGGCCAAGGCACGCAAGTGCCTGGACCTGACCCTGAGTGTGTTGCAGGGCTAAGTGCTAGGCTCTGAGCGGGAGTTGTATGAACTTTCGCTCAGAGCGGTCAGAAAGCTTGGCCTTTCCTTGAAAGACCGCCATGGATGTTGCCAGACTAGCCACGGTTCCAGTCGCCCGGGTTCGGCGCGGAACAGGTGGTTCAAAAAAGAAAAATTTGGAGCATTACGCATGAAGGCACTCGGTAAAAAGCTCGCAGGCAAGACACTCCTTGCCATGTCCCTGATGGGCGTGATGGCGGGCGCGGTTCAGGCAGATGACAAAGTACTGCACGTTTACAACTGGTCCGACTACATTGCGCCGGACACCGTCAAGAAGTTCGAGGCGGAGTCGGGCATCAAGGTTGTCTACGACGTCTTCGACAGTAACGAAACCCTGGAAGCCAAGTTGCTGGCAGGCAAATCCGGCTACGACATCGTCGTGCCGTCGAACAACTTCCTGGCCAAGCAAATCAAGGCCGGTGTCTACCAGAAGTTGGACAAGTCCAAGCTGCCGAACTGGAAAAACCTCAATACCGACTTGCTCAAGGCCGTTTCGGTCAGCGACCCGGGTAACGAGCACGCCTTCCCGTACATGTGGGGCTCGATCGGCATCGGCTTTAACGCCGAGAAGGTCAAGGCTGCACTGGGTGACGACGCACCGACCAACTCCTGGGACTTGATCTTCAAGCCGGAAAACGCCGCCAAGCTCAAAGCATGCGGGATCAGCGTCCTGGATTCGCCAACCGAGATGATTCCGGTGGCACTGCATTACCTGGGCTACCCAACCGACAGCCAGGATAAAAAACAACTGGCCGAAGCTGAAGCGCTGTTCCTCAAAGTGCGTCCTTCGATCGGTTACTTTCACTCCTCCAAGTACATTTCCGACCTGGCCAACGGCAACATCTGCGTGGCTATCGGTTACTCGGGCGACATCTACCAGGCCAAGACCCGCGCCAGTGAAGCCGGTGACAAGGTCAAGGTCAGCTACAACATTCCCAAAGAAGGTGCAGGCAGCTTCTACGACATGGTCGCCATCCCTAAAGATGCCGAGAACGTCGAAGGCGCCTACAAGTTCATGACCTTCCTGCAGAAGCCGGAAATCATGGCCGAGATTACCAACGCCGTACGCTTCCCGAACGGTAACGCCGCTGCAACCCCACTGGTCGATAAAGACATCACCGGCGACCCGGGTGTTTATCCACCGGCGGACGTCCTGGCCAAGCTGTACGCGATTGCCGATTTGCCGGCTGCGACCCAGCGGATCATGACCCGCAGCTGGACCAAGATCAAATCGGGTAAATAACAAGTAGAACCCTTGTAGGAGCGGGTGCCCGCTTGCGGTTTGCTCGCGATGAACCTGAGAGCGCCGCGGGGTGTCAGGAACCCATCGTTATCGTTGACGACCATCGCGAGCAGGCTCGCTCCCACAGGTGTATCTGCATAAAAGTTTTGCTGGATCGGTTTATCGAGGGTAAGTTGCGCGCCGGTTTTGTTGCCAGGCAGCCATGGCTGTCATGTAACGCTGGGCAACTTGGGCCCAACTATTTCAGAGGACCTCCACTTGCCTATTTCTTTGTTTCGTAAAACCATGCTGATTGGCGCCGGTCTGACACTCGCAGTCAGTGTGCAAGCCGCCCCCACCGTGCATATTTATAACTGGTCGGACTACATCGGCGAATCGACCCTGGCGGACTTCGAAAAAGCCACGGGCATCAAGCCGGTGTATGACGTGTTTGATTCCAACGAAACCCTGGAAGGCAAGTTGCTGGCCGGCCGCACAGGTTATGACGTGGTTGTGCCGTCCAACCACTTCCTGGGCAAGCAGATCAAGGCCGGGGCTTTCCAGAAGCTCGACAAGTCGCAACTGCCCAACTACGCCAACCTCGACCCGGTGCTGCTCAAGCGCCTGGAACAGAACGACCCGGGCAACTTGTACGCCGTGCCGTACCTGTGGGGTACCAACGGCATCGGTTACAACGTCGACAAGATCAAGGCGGTACTGGGGGTCGACAAGATCGATTCCTGGGCAGCGGTATTCGAGCCCCAAAACATCAAGAAACTGCAAAGCTGTGGCGTTGCGTTCCTCGACTCCGCCGATGAAATGATGCCCACGGTCCTCAACTACATGGGCCTGGATGCCAATAGCACCAACCCTGCCGATTACAAGAAGGCCGAAGCCAAGTTGCTCGCGGTGCGGCCTTACGTGACGTACTTCCACTCCTCCAAATACATCGCGGACCTGGCCAACGGCGACATCTGCGTGGCCATCGGGTTCTCTGGCGACATGTTCCAGGCCAGGGCCCGGGCTGCAGAGGCCGGCAAAGGCGTGAACATCGCCTACTCGATCCCGAAAGAGGGCGGTGCCCTGTGGTTCGACATGCTGGCGATTCCCAAGGATTCGTCCAACGTCAAAGAAGCCCATGCCTTCATCAACTACTTGCTCAAGCCTGAGGTGATTGCCCAGGTCAGCGATTACGTGGGCTATGCCAACCCGAACCCGGGGTCGGACAAATTGATGGAACAGTCGATCCGCGAAGACGAGTCGGTGTATCCGCCCCAGGCGGTCCTCGACAAGACCTACGTGTCGATCGAGCTGCCACCGAACATTCAACGTTTGATGACCCGCAGCTGGACCAAGGTCAAGTCGGGTAAATAGTGACAAAGGCTCAAACTATCCAAGGGTTCGCCCGTATTGGGCGAACCGCACTCTTTTTGTTGGGAGTTTCGTAAATGGCAGTTGCCTCCGGCGCCTACAAGAAAGCCCTCGAGGGCGACCAGACACCTAAACAGGTGCTGGTCAAAATCGACCGGGTCACGAAGAAGTTCGACGAGACGATTGCCGTGGACGATGTGTCCCTGGAAATCAAGAAAGGCGAAATCTTCGCCTTGCTCGGCGGTTCGGGTTCGGGCAAATCGACCTTGCTGCGCATGCTCGCCGGTTTCGAGCGTCCGACCGAGGGGCGGATTTTCCTCGACGGCGTGGACATCACCGATATGCCGCCGTACGAGCGGCCGATCAACATGATGTTCCAGTCCTACGCGCTGTTCCCGCACATGACCGTGGCACAGAACATCGCCTTCGGCCTCAAGCAGGACAAGATCCCGGCCGCCGAAGTCGACGCCCGGGTGGCCGAGATGCTCAAGCTGGTGCAGATGAGCCAGTACGCCAAGCGCAAGCCGCACCAGCTCTCCGGTGGCCAGCGCCAGCGTGTCGCCTTGGCCCGCTCCCTGGCCAAGCGGCCGAAACTGCTGCTGCTCGACGAACCGATGGGCGCCCTCGACAAAAAACTGCGTTCGCAGATGCAACTGGAGTTGGTGGAGATCATCGAGCGCGTCGGCGTGACCTGCGTCATGGTGACCCACGATCAGGAAGAGGCCATGACCATGGCCGAGCGCATCGCGATCATGCACCTGGGCTGGATTGCCCAGATCGGCAGCCCGATCGACATCTACGAAACCCCGACCAGCCGCCTGGTCTGCGAATTCATCGGCAACGTCAACATCTTCGAAGGTGAAGTGGTGGACGACGCCGAGGGCCATGCACTGATTACCTGCAAGGACCTGGACCGCAACATCTACGTCGGCCACGGCATCAGCACCTCGGTGCAAGACAAGTCGGTGACCTACGCGATTCGTCCGGAAAAACTGCTGGTCACTGCCGATATGCCAACCTGCGAGCACAACTGGTCGAGCGGCAAGGTCCACGACATCGCCTACCTGGGCGGGCACTCGGTGTTCTACGTCGAATTGCCGAGCGGCAAGCTGGTGCAATCGTTCGTGGCCAACGCCGAGCGCCGGGGCCAGCGTCCGACCTGGGGTGACCAGGTCTACGTCTGGTGGGAAGACGACAGCGGCGTGGTACTGCGCTCATGAACATGCGAAAACTCAAGCGTCGACTCAGTCGAATAATTCCCGGTGGCCGCCAGTTGGTCATCGGCGTTCCTTTCCTGTGGCTGTTCCTGTTCTTCATGTTGCCGTTCTTCATCGTGTTGAAGATCAGCTTCGCCGAAGCAGACGTGGCCATTCCGCCGTACACCGAGATCTACAGCTTCGTTGAGCAGAAGCTGCAGGTGCTGCTCAACCTGGGCAACTACGCGATGCTCAGCGAGGATGAGCTGTACATTGCCGCTTACCTCGGTTCGTTGAAGATGGCGCTGATCAGCACCATTTTGTGCCTGTTGATCGGCTACCCGATGGCCTACGCCATCGCCAGTGCGCGCAAGGAAATGCAGACCGTCCTGGTACTGCTGATCATGATGCCGACCTGGACCGCGATCCTGATCCGCGTGTATGCGTGGATGGGCATCCTCAGCAACAACGGCCTGCTCAACGGCTTCCTGATGAGCATGGGCTTTATCGATGAGCCGCTGCAGATCCTCAACACCAACCTGGCGGTCTATATCGGCGTGGTCTATTCCTACCTGCCGTTCATGATCCTGCCGCTCTATGCCAACCTGGTAAAACACGACACCAGCCTGTTGGAAGCCGCGTCCGACCTGGGTTCGAGCACCTTCAACAGCTTCTGGAAAATCACCATCCCGCTGTCGAAGAACGGCATCATCGCCGGCTGCATGCTGGTGTTCATCCCGGTGGTGGGTGAGTTCGTGATCCCGGAACTGCTGGGCGGTCCGGAAACCCTGATGATCGGTAAAGTGCTCTGGCAAGAGTTCTTCAATAACCGTGACTGGCCGGTGGCGTCCGCGCTGGCGGTGGTGATGCTGGCGATCCTGATTGTGCCGATCATCCTGTTCAACCGTAGTCAGGCCAAGGAAATGGAGGGTAAAGAATGAAGCGCTTCCGTTTCTCCAGCCTGATGCTGGTAGTGGGTCTGTTGTTCATCTACCTGCCGATGCTGATCCTGGTGATCTACTCGTTCAACGCCTCGAAACTGGTGACGGTGTGGGGCGGCTGGTCGATCAAGTGGTACGTCGGCCTGCTGGATAACAGCCAACTGATGGGCTCAGTGGTGCGCTCGCTGGAAATCGCCTGCTACACCGCGATTGCCGCGGTGGCGCTGGGGACCCTGGCGGCGTTCGTGCTGACCCGGATCACCCACTTCAAGGGCCGTACGCTGTTCGGCGGCCTGGTCACCGCGCCGTTGGTGATGCCGGAAGTGATCACCGGTCTGTCGCTGTTGCTGCTGTTCGTGGCCATGGCGCAGATGATTGGCTGGCCCCAGGAGCGGGGCATCGTCACCATCTGGATCGCCCACACCACGTTCTGTGCCGCCTATGTGGCGGTGGTGGTGTCGGCACGCCTGCGTGAGCTGGACCTGTCGATCGAAGAGGCAGCCATGGACCTGGGCGCGCGGCCATGGAAGGTGTTCTTCCTGATCACCATCCCGATGATTGCGCCTTCGCTGGCAGCGGGCGGCATGATGTCGTTTGCCCTGTCGCTGGACGACCTGGTATTGGCCAGCTTCGTCTCGGGCCCGGGTTCCACCACCCTGCCGATGGAAGTGTTCTCGGCGGTGCGCCTGGGGGTCAAACCGGAGATCAACGCCGTGGCCAGCCTGATCCTGTTGGCGGTGTCGATCGTCACGTTCCTGGTCTGGTTCTTCAGCCGCCGCGCCGAAGAAAACCGCAAGCGGGCGATCCAGCAGGCCATCGAAGAAAGTGCTGCCGACTCCTGGAAACAGCCGGACGCACGTCGGGCCCAGGCGCCGGAAGCGGCTTGAGTCGGGAGGGTTGACCACAATCCTGTGGTCAACCCTCTACCCCGCATACACCCATCAACCCTGTGGGAGCGAGCCTGCTCGCGAAGGACGTCAGGACACCGCGCTAAGCCTGGCTTGGCGCGTCATCGTTGACGACCATCGCGGGCAAGCCCGCTCCCACAGTGGTTTTTGGTGCTCACATTTCCTGCACACCCTCAGTAGTTTTTGCTGCTCACGGATCCCGCATACACCCACCGTTGTTTACGAGACCCAAGGGGATTGGCGGATGACCTGGACGAAGTTCATCGGCTGGAACCCCGGCTCCTGATCCACCAGCACATCCGTCTTGACGTTGCCGAAGGTCGTCTGAGGACGATGGCGCAAGCCGTCGGCAAAGGCGCAGATGATGCACTCCTTGAACCCTTCACCCCGTGGGTGGGCATGCACCACCGCGCTGCGCTGCGTGCTGGTAAAGACCGCGTAGTCCAGGCCCAGCACGTCCATCTCGACTCCGGCGGTCACCAGTGCGACGGTCGGGCGCAGGTGTTTGGGTACGCCGGGGGTGGTGTGCAGGGCGATCGACAGCCAGACCTGCTCGATGTCGTCATCGCTCAAGCCATAGGGTTTGAGAAAGGCCGCTGCGGCGTTGGCGCCGTCGACTTCAAAGCGCTCATCGTCACTGCGATACCCAGCCACCAGGCCGAGGTCATGGAACATCGCGCCGACGTACAGCAACTGCGGATCGTAGGCCAACTGCTGGCGTTCGCCGCTCAAGGCACCGAACAGGAATACCCGGCGTGAGTGGTGGTACAGCAGGTCGGACTCGATGTCGCGGATGTACTCGGTGGTGGCTTTGGCCAATGCGCTGTCAGGAATCTTGATGCCGGCAATGGTGGTGCTCATGGGAGTTTCCTCATGGTGAGCGCCATGGCGGCGCTGAGGTCACCAGTCTGTTCGCCCCCCTGAAACCGGACAATCGATCCATGGCTGCAATCCCGGCCAATGAGCATGCATATCGCGCCAGCCTCGCTTGTTGGGCCTGGATTGGCTAAGTTTGAATCCAGGTTCTACGCATGCCTGTAGCTGCTACAGATCGTGTGATGGCCGATTTTCATTTCAATACCTGGAAGGCGAATTTTGCCATGAGTAAAACCGTTGCCATCGTGGTGTTCTCCGGCGTCCAGGCGCTGGACGTGACCGGCCCCATGGATGTGTTTTCCGAGGCCAACCGCTTTCTCGAGCCCGAGGAGCATTACCAGTTACAGGTGATCGGCGTCGAACAGGGTCTGCTGCCATGTTCCAACGGCCTGACCCTGCAGGCTCACCAGCACTTCAGCGCGGCGCTGCAGGCCTACGATTTGCTGCTGGTGGCCGGTGGGCCGCAATTGCCCTTTGTCGATTTTGGTCCGGCGTTCGACCATTGGCTGCGCGGTGCCAGCGCCCGGGCCCGGCGCTTTGGCTCGATCTGCAACGGCGCCTTCCTGCTGGCCCGCGCGGGATTGCTCGACGGCAGGACGGTCACCACCCATTGGGGCGATGCCGCGGCGTTGGCGGCACTGTGCCCGACTACCCGCGTCGAGGCCGACCGGCTGTATGTCGAGGACGGCGAGCTGTTCACTTCGGCCGGGGTCACGGCCGGGATCGACCTGTCGCTGTACCTGCTGGCCAGGGACCACGGTCCGCAGGTGGCCTTGAGCGTGGCCAAACGCCTGGTGGTGTTTACCCAGCGCGCGGGCGGGCAGTCGCAGTTCAGCCCGTTCCTCACGCCCTATGCCGAGGAAATCTCGCCGGTGGCGCGGGTCCAGCATTACGTGATGGCGAACCTTACGGGCGACCTGGCCATTGTCGACCTGGCAGTGGCGGCGAACATGAGTGCGCGCAATTTCTCCCGGGTGTTCACCCGAGAAGCCGGGGTGACCCCGGCCGAGTTCGTGGAGCAGGCGCGGGTGGACGCCGCCCGGGTGATGCTGGAAAGCTCGCGGGCCGCACTCAAGACCGTCGCTTACCAGTGTGGATTTCGCGATGCCCAGCACATGCGCAGCGTGTTCAATCGACGCCTGGGCGTGACGCCGCTGCAGTTCCGGCTGAACTTTTCGTCGGTGCTTTGAGAGGCTGCGCCTGCCCGCCGTGCGCCTGCAGCGTCAACGCGCCGGCAATAGCTTCAAGGTGCTGCGAGTATTGGCAGTCACTTCTTCCTCGCTGAAATGCGCCTGGTGGTAGACACCCTCGATGTACGCCTCGGCCTGGTCTTGATAGTGCGCATCGAACGGCACGCCGCTCTGGCCGATCGGGTTGATGGTCAGGCCGTGGGCCGGGTCGGCGAAATCGATGATGCGTCGGGTCGACGGGCCATAGGTCACGGTCCAAGGCGCCGGGCCGATTTTCGCCGAGAGGTTGTTCGGCACCTCGTGACTGCCCGGGGCTTCGAACGGGCCGACGTTAAAAATCCGCTCCAGGGGTTTCTGCGTGCCCAGCGGATGGCCGTGGGTGAGGGTGTGGGCCTTGCCCCATTGCCACTGCGTGGCGTCTGCGCCGAGGGTGGTTTTCAGGTGGGCGATACTGGCGTGCCACGCGGCCTTGACCACGTCGGCACGGGTTTCCTGACCCAGGGTGTCGCGGTTGTCCCACCAAGGGGAATCGGGGTTGGCCGCAAGCCTGGGCAGGGCGGCATCGATCACCCGGGTCGTGAGCAGAGTGTCGAAAAAACTATCGCCCAGTTCATCGTGCAGCGCCCCGTCGGCCAGGTTGAACAGGAACTGATTGAACAGCGTGGCGCTAGTCGACTCCAGCGGGTAATCACCTTGCCAGGCGTTCAGTTGATCCAGCCACTGGCGTTCCTGCGGGTCGCTGACCACCTCGCGCAATACCGGCAGCAACGGCGCCAGCAGGCGTTGACCGTAGGCGGTCGTGGTGCCCAGTTGCAGCTCCTGGGTGTTGTCCAGGTCCCACTTGAGGTTCTTGTCGCTCAGTTGCAGGTTGAGCTGTTGACCGCGATCGGCCAGGTTGTAGTAGCCGGGAATCTCCATGCCGGTCGGTGACAATGGCTGGAAGTTGGCGGAGACGATGTAGCCACGGGCCGGGTTCTCTTCCTGCGGGTTGGCACTGAACGGGTAGAAGCCGTCCTTGTCTGCCTGGTTGCTGCTGCCGTCGAGAATGAAGCCTGGCTTGACCCCTGCCGGACGCTTGGGCAGTTGCGCGGCTGCCCACCAGCCGATATCCCCCTTGGCATTGGCCCAGACGATGTTCAACCCAGGAGCCTGGACCTTGGCGGACGCGGCTCGGGCCTTGGCCAGGGTGTCGGCGCGGTTGAGTTGGTAAAAACCTTCGAGGATCGGGTTCTGGGTATCGAGGAACGCCCACCACATCGCGATTGGGGTCTTGCCGGCGCTGGCGCCCAGGACATCGTTGATGATCGGGCCGTGGGGCGATTGCCGCAGGGTCAGGGTTACGGGGGCCTGGCCCTTGACGGCAATCTGTTGCTCGCTGTTGATCAGGTCGACCCACTTGCCGCGGTACCAGACCTGGTTGGCGTTGTCCGGATTGACCTTCTCGGCGATCAGGTCGAGGTCGTCGTTCTGGAACATCGTCAGGCTCCAGCCGAAGTCCAGGTTGTGGCCAAGGAAGGCAAACGGCACCAGCGCCTGGTGGTGCCCATAGAGTTCGAAACCAGGGGCCGACAGCTGCGCTTCGTACCACACCGAAGGCGTCGCGAAGCGAATGTGCGGGTCGCCGGCCAACAGCGGTTTGCCGCTCTTGGTGCGACTGCCGGCAACTACCCAGGCATTGCTGCCCTCGAATTGCGGCAGGCCGTGCTCGGCCAGTGCCTGCTGGCTGAGGCGGGCAATGGCGTTGAGGTCTTGCCAGTCAGCGCTGCTGAGGGCCGGCGCGCTGCTGTGTTGCTGGGCCAGCACGCCTTTGGGCTGCCAGTCGAGGTCGAAGATATTCAGGTAGTCGTTGCCCAACTGATCGCGCACGTAGGTCAGCAGGGGCTCGGTGCGAAAGGCCGCGGCAAAGCTGTAGGCCATGTAGCCGGCGACGCTGATACTGTCCTGGGCGGTGAACGGCCGCTTGGCGATGCCCAGCACATCGAACTCCACGGGCGCGGCGTGCGTGTCCTGATACTGGTTGATCCCGTCCAGATAGGCCTGCAGGGCCTTCCACGCCGCAGATTCCTTATCCAGCGCGGCCACATAAGTCTCGGCACGCTCGCGAATGCGCAGGCTGCGGAACAGTTTGTCGGTATCCAGCAGCTTGGGCCCGAGCACCTCGGCCAACTCACCCCGGGACAGGCGCCGCATGATTTCCATCTGGAACAGCCGGTCCTGGGCCTGGACATAACCCAGGGCGCGATACAGGTCGATCTCGTTGCCGGCACGCAAGTGCGGGATGCCACGTTCGTCGTAGCGCACGGTCACGGAGCCCTCCAGGTGCTGCAACTGCACCTGACCCTGACGCGATGGTTGTTTGCTGTACACATACCAGCCGGCTGCGGCGGCCAGCAGCACGAGTACCAGGGCCAGTGAGCTCAGGGCGCGTTTCATGGTGACTCCTTGTTCTTGTCAGGGTACCGCCTGTCGGGGCGGTCAACATGTAGCACAGAGCTGGCGCGCCGGGCAGCCACTACTTTGAAAAGTCCGGAATGCCCTAGGGTGCGTCACTGGCCCAAGGACAGTAACAACCCACCGCCAAAGTGTTGATGGCATTCACTGGACGATCGTCGCTCAGGGCCTGCAGGATCGGCTCGATAAAGCTGTTGCTGGAGTTGCAGGTCAGGCCTTCGCTGTAGGGGCCGAAGTACGCCAGTTTGCCGCCGCGGTCCCAGATCGCTACGGCGGGGCTGGCGGGGACTTGCTCGGAGCCTGGGAGGAGTTCGAGGGGTTTGAGGTTGCTCAAGGTGCTGGGCAGTTGGCCCTGGCTGCCGGGCTTTTGCACCGCATAGAACTGCACGCCTTGTGGCCCGTAGTGCTCGAGCAGTTCGGCGAGGTGCTGTTGATTACCGACGTTGCAGGGGCAGGCCGGGTCCCAGAAGTGCACCACGCGAATCGCCCCGGGGCCGGCCAGGTGCTCGGGAAGGCGCAAGGGGTCACCGGAAAACACCGCCGTGTGCGAACTGAAGGCCCGCAGGTAGCGTCCCTGGAACCAGTCATAGGCCGCCCACAGGACGCCGGCGCATAGCAGGGCGAGCAGGGTGGCAAGCAGTGTCGTGCGGGCGTGCGGGCGCATGGGAAAGCTTCCTCGAAGGTCGCGTAGCTTGCCATGCTTGCCGCGACAGAAGAATATCGCAGGCCCATAAAGTCCGTTTCGCGCTGGAATCCCGATATGCCTGCCACCTTCAATGCCGATCATTTGCGCGCCAGCCTGCAAGCCCTGGCCTGCGCGCAGCCGTTGTCGGAGGAGGGCCGGGCCTATCAGCTGTTCTACGGCCTGGACTTTGCGGGCCGTACCCTGCGTACCAGGCTGGGGCGGTTCGAGGTCGATGGTTATGAGCTGGTCAGTCAGTTCTGGTGGCCCGAGCAGGCCAAGGCGACGCTGTTTCTGTTTCACGGTTTCTACGACCACACCGGGCTCTATCGGCATGTGATCGAGTGGGCGCTGGACCAGGGGTTTGCGGTGATTGCCTGCGACCTGCCGGGGCATGGCCTGTCCAGCGGCGAGCGCGCGAGCATCCGCGATTTTGCCGAGTACCAGGACACCCTGCAGGGGCTGTTCGTCGAGGCGCAATCCATCGATTTGCCGCAGCCGTGGCACCTGTGTGGGCAGAGTACCGGCGGGGCGATCGTGATCGATCATGTGCTCAACCAGGGACAAGACAGCCCGGCGCAGGGCCAGGTGGTGCTGCTGTCGCCGCTGGTGCGGCCGCGTGCCTGGGGTTGGTCGCACCTGAGTTACTACCTGCTCAAGCCCTTCGTCAAAGGCATCGCCCGGCGCTTCAGTGAAAACTCCAACGACCCGGCGTTCCTGCCGTTCCTGCAAGCCGACCCGCTGCAACCGCTGCGTCTGCCGACCGCCTGGGTCGGCGCGCTAGCCCGCTGGATCAAGCGTATCGAAGCGGCCCCACGCAGCCACCGGCGGCCGCTGATCATTCAAGGCCAGGCGGACATGACGGTGGATTGGCAGCACAACCTTGAAGTGTTGGCGGGCAAGTTCGATCGGCCCCAGGTGTTGAAGCTGCCCGAGGCTCGGCATCATCTGGCCAATGAAACCCTGGCGTTGCGCCAGGAGTACTTCGGGTTTCTGACCAAGCGGATCAAGGGGCGTAATCCGTAACGCCCCTGCCGGCATCGACCTTTACTGATTCAGGTTCGAGGTGCTTTGGCCTACGGCCAGGCCTGCGCGGATCGCGGCCAGTGCTGCCTGGTAATACGCCTGGCCTTCGGCCGATTCGGCAAAGCTGGCGAACTCTTCCAGTTCCGCGTCCGATAGGTCGCGATAGACATACAGCAGGGTGTTGTTCAGGTCGCTGCCGATCTGTTCCATCAGGCGCTGGCGCTGGCCGTTCAACATGCTCTGGGCCTGACCGCCGCCGAGCAGGCCGGGAATCATCTGGCTCAGGCTGTCCGCCGCCACGCCGGCGATCGCCAGGCTGACCTCGGCACCGGCTTCACGGGCCGGCAGTGCACGGGCCAGATGACCAATGATCAACTGACGGGTGTCGCTGGCTTCGATTTTCGGCAGGCCCTTGGCGTTCTTCGCCAGTTGGTCGCGCCGGGTCGCCAGCAGTTCGGCGGCAATGATCTTGCGACCCAGCGGCGATTGGAAAAACCCCAGCGCGGGCTTGGGGTCGGCGAGGTTCTTGCGCAATTGCGCTTCGGCCCGACGATCCATGGCCTGCGGCGCAAAACGCTGATTGCTGTTATTGACCAGCGCCTGGAACACCGCCGGCGGCAAGCTGCTTTGGTAGCGTTGCTGGGCGGCGCTGAGGGCATCGCTAAAATGCGCGCGCTGGTCGGGCCAACCGGCGACCTTGTACAACTGGTCGTGGCCGTCTGCCCAGGAGGGGAAAGTGCAGAGCATCAACAGTGAAAAAAGCAAACGGCGCATAAGGACTCCTGTCGGCAGGCGACTATTCTCCGGGGCCAGACACAGGTTGTCGAGAATTCGTATCATGTTCATCAGCTTATCCGACGATCCTCCGCTATGTGGTGCTGTCGGATTTGCTGGCGCAGGAATACTATGCGCGCCATGCAAATACCCTCCGATCACCCGCTGCTGTTACGTATCGTGGACGACCTCGCTGTGCGCGGCTGGTCGCAGCAGCCCATTTTCCTGCCTCAGGTTCTGACCGGAGCACTGGCGGCTGAGTGCCGTAAACGTGCGGCCGAAGGTGAACTGGCGCCGGCGGCCGTCGGGCGCGGGCCGTTTTCGGAGATTCGCGAGGGTATCCGTGGCGATCACATCCAGTGGCTGGAACCGGGCCAGGTCGAGGCGTGCGACCTTTACCTGGGCTTGATGGACAGCCTGCGCGAAGCCATGAATCGCGGCCTGTACCTGGGCCTTGAGGATTTCGAAAGCCATTTCGCGCTGTACCCACCTGGGGCGTTCTACCTCAAGCATGTCGACCGCTTTCGCGACGATGACCGGCGCATGGTTTCGGCGGTGATCTACCTCAACGACGCTTGGCTGCCGGAGCATGGCGGTCAGTTGCGCATGTACCTGGAGGAGGGCATGGAGCACGATGTGGTACCCATCGGTGGTTGCCTGGTGGTATTCCTGTCGGGTGAAGTGCCCCACGAAGTCCTGCCCGCGACCCGCGATCGCCTGTCATTGACCGGCTGGTTTCGTCGTCGCGGTAACGAGTTGTTCTGATGATGCAGAAAATCCTGGTCAGCCGCTGCCTGCTCGGCCACCGCGTACGTTACGACGGTGGGGCCAGCGGCCCGTTCGATCAATTGCAGCAGTGGATCGCCGAAGGGCGGGTGGTCGCGTTGTGCCCGGAAGTCGCCGGTGGCTTGCCCACGCCACGGGCGGCGGCGGAGATTCCCGGCGGTCAGGGTGCGCAGGTGCTGGACGGTCACGCTCGGGTGATCACCACTGAAGGCGAGGATGTCAGCGCCGAGTTCCTGTCAGGTGCACAGCAGGCCCTGGCGCTGGTGCAGCAGCACGCCATCCGGATCGCCGTGCTCAAGGCCAACAGCCCGTCCTGCGGCAATCTGCTGACGTATGACGGGACCTTCAGCGGGGTCAAGGTCAGCGGTGAAGGCGTCACCGCAGCCCTGCTGGCCCGGCATGGGGTGCAGGTGTTCAGCGAACTGCAACTGGCTGAAGCTGCGGCTGCGCTGGCTGGCCTTGCCTGACGGGCTGTGCAGATTTGCTGTGGGAGCGCGCCGGGCGGCGTTCCGTCTGCTTGCTCCCACAAGGACCCATCGACAATTAAGGTTTTGGCGGCTGGGTCGCGTCCATGCCGAACCATTTTTCCGACAGCGCCATCAGGCGCCCATCTTTCTTGATCCGTTGCAGGGCCTGGTCGAGGCTGGCCTGGAAGGCCGGGTTGCCCTTCTGGAAGGGTATCGCCAGGCTCAGGGTCGGGCCGACCTTGGCGCCTTCCTTGACCGGCAGCCGGCTGTCGCGGATGGCATAGGGGATCAGCAGGCGATCGCTGATGGCGGCGTCGAGCTGTTTGTCGGCCACGTCCTTGAGGGGCTGCTGCGCGTCGGGGTAGCTGTGCAGGTCGATGCCTTCGACGCTGCGGGCCTGGTCGACGAACTGGCTGCCTTGCGCCACGCCCAGGGCCTTGCCGTTGAGGGCCAGGAGGGAGCCAAGTGGACGTTGTTCTTCCTGGCGCACGATCAGTTGTGCACTGGAATAGCTGTAAGGTTCGCTGAAATCGAAACGATCCTTGAGTTCCGGGGTCAGTGCTATGTGATTGATGGCGATGTCGTACTTGCCGCTCTCGACGCCTGGCAACAGGTCCGTGGAATCGGTCACCACGAAGTCGGCGCGTACATCCAGTTCCCTGGCCAGCAGTTGGCCGAGCTCGACTTCGAAGCCGGTAAGCCGGCCGTCATCCTTGAAGTTGAACGGCGGGGTGTCGGCTTCCAGCGCAATGCGCAGTTCGCCACGGTCGTTTACATCGTCAATCAGTTCAGCATGAGCCAATGGGCTCACAAGGGGCAGCAACAGTATCAGGCCAGGCAAAAAGCGCATGGTCACTCCTTGAATTCGTTATGTGCGGCGCGCTGCTGCGGCGCGCTTTGCTATGGTGTTGAGGTCCTTCGACAACGAATCGCCACGAAGTTGTCACACTCATAAAGATTAAGCGTAAAACTGGAGAAAAGAATGAAAACCTTTATGTCACGTGCTGTTTTGGCCAGTCTGTTACTCGGTGCTTCTATGATGGCCAGCGCTGCGACCCCCGCCCCGGCTGGGGCCAAGGCGTTTATCGTCACCCCGGAAAATGGCGCCACCGTGGACAAGACCTTCAAGGTCAAGTTCGGCATTGAAGGCGTAGCGCTGGCTCCGGCGGGCGATGCCACCAAAAACACCGGCCACCACCATTTGCTGATCGACACCGGCCCGATCGCCGCAGGCCAGGTGATTCCGGCCGACGCCCAGCACGTGCATTTCGGCAAGGCCCAGACCGAAACCGAACTGACCCTGACTCCCGGCACACACACCTTGCAGCTGGAGTTGGGCGACAAGAATCACATGGCCTTCGAGCCACCGATCATTTCGGAAAAAATCACTGTGACGGTGAAGTAATCCGTCCAGGCATAAAAAAGGGAGCCCCGCGGGGCTCCCTTCTTATTGACGCTTGAGCGTTAGAACAACACGCGGCAACGAATGGTGCCGTTGATGTGTTGCAGCTTCTCCTGCGCCAGGTCCGAGTACTCGGCGTCGACGTCGATCACGACGTAGCCGACTTTCTCGTTGGTCTGCAGGAACTGACCGGAAATGTTGATGCCGTTTTCGGCGAAGACCTTGTTGATCTCGCTCATCACACCCGGGATGTTCTCGTGGATGTGCAGCAGGCGGTGCTTGCCAGGGTGAGCCGGCAGGGCCACTTCCGGGAAGTTGACCGAGGACACCGACGTACCGTTGTCGCTGTACTTGACCAGCTTCTCGGCCACTTCCAGGCCGATGTTGGCTTGCGCTTCAGCGGTGGAGCCGCCGATGTGCGGGGTCAGGATCACGTTGTCCAGGCCACGCAGCGGGCTTTCGAACTCTTCGTCGTTGGAGCGTGGCTCCACCGGGAATACGTCGATGGCGGCGCCGATCAGGTGCTTGTCCTTGATCGCTGCGGCCAGGTGGTCCAGTTCGACCACGGTGCCGCGTGCGGCGTTGATCAGGATGCCGCCCTTCTTGATGGCGCGGATTTCCTTCTCGCCGATCATCCACTGGGTCGCAGCGGTTTCCGGAACGTGCAGGGTGACGATGTCGGACATGCCCAACAGCTCGTGCAGGTTGCCGACCTGGGTGGCGTTACCCAGTGGCAGCTTGGTCACGGTGTCGTAGAAGTAAACCTGCATGCCGAGGCCTTCAGCCAGCACCGACAGTTGAGTGCCGATCGAACCGTAGCCGACGATACCCAGCTTCTTGCCCCGGATTTCGAAGGAGTTGGCCGCACTCTTGATCCAACCGCCACGGTGGCAGGAGGCGTTCTTCTCCGGGATGCCGCGCAGCAGCAGGATCGCTTCGGCCAGCACCAGCTCGGCAACGGAGCGGGTGTTGGAGTACGGCGCGTTGAACACGGCGATACCGCGTTCGCGGGCAGCGTTCAAATCCACCTGGTTGGTGCCGATGCAGAAACAGCCGACGGCGACCAGCTTCTTCGCGTGATCGAAGATCTCTTCGGTCAGTTGAGTGCGTGAGCGAATGCCGATGAAGTGCGCATCAGCGATCTTTTCCTTCAACTGGGCTTCCGGCAGAGAACCGGTGAGGTACTCGATGCTGGTGTAGCCAGCCGACTTGAGAACGTCGACAGCCGATTGGTGGACGCCTTCGAGAAGAAGGAACTTGATCTTGCTCTTATCGAGAGAAGTCTTGCTCATCTGCGTAAACCTGTATCCCGGAGAAAAATGGCAGGGAGGGGAGCAGCCCAGAGCTGACCCGAACGGCAGGAACGCCGTCACCGCAGAACAGCCTTTGGGCACTACCCTGCGGGGTCGGTATGCTAGCATATGCACCCCGCTAAACACTCATTCCTGCGACGTGAAGCGTTCTCAGGATGACCATGAATTGTTCGAGAGTTCTTTCGATGACCAATCCTGCCCTGATTGATGAGCTGAAGACCCTGGTTGAGCCTGGCAAGGTGTTGACCGACGCCGACTCCCTGAATGCTTACGGTAAGGATTGGACCAAGCATTTCGCCCCGGCCCCGACGGCTATCGTGTTCCCCAAGACCACCGAGCAGGTCCAGGCCATCGTGCGCTGGGCCAACCAGCACAAGGTTGCCCTGGTGCCGTCCGGCGGACGTACCGGGCTGTCGGCTGCTGCGGTGGCCGCCAATGGCGAAGTGGTGGTTTCGTTCGACTACATGAACCAGATCCTCGATGTGAACCTGACTGATCGCACCGTGGTGTGCCAGCCAGGCGTGGTCACCGAGCATCTGCAGAACGTGGCTGAAGAAAAGGGCCTGTATTACCCGGTGGACTTCGCCTCGGCCGGTTCCAGTCAGATTGGTGGCAATATCGGCACCAATGCCGGCGGGATCAAGGTCATTCGCTACGGCATGACCCGCAACTGGGTGGCGGGCATGAAAGTGGTCACCGGCAAGGGCGACCTGCTGGAGTTGAATCGCGACCTGATCAAGAACGCCACCGGCTACGACATGCGCCAGCTGTTCATCGGCGCCGAAGGTACCCTGGGTTTTGTGGTCGAAGCGACCATGCGCCTGGATCGCGCGCCGAAAAACCTCACTGCGATGGTCCTCGGCACCACCGATTTCGATTCGATCATGCCGGTGCTGCACGCCTTCCAGAGCAAGCTGGACCTGACCGCCTTCGAGTTTTTCTCCGACAAGGCCCTGGCCAAGGTCCTCGCTCGTGGCGACGTGCCGGCGCCGTTCGAGTCCGAGTGCCCGTTCTACGCGCTGCTGGAATTCGAAGCGACCACCGAGGAAGTGGCCAACCACGCCCTGGAAACCTTCGAACACTGCGTTGAACAGGGCTGGGTGCTCGATGGCGTGATGAGCCAGAGCGAATCCCAACTGCAAAACCTGTGGAAACTGCGCGAGTACATCTCCGAGACCATTTCTCACTGGACTCCGTACAAGAACGACATTTCGGTCACTGTGTCGAAAGTTCCGGCATTCCTGAAGGAAATCGACGCGATCGTCGGCAAACACTACCCGGACTTCGAAATCGTCTGGTTCGGCCACATCGGCGACGGCAACCTGCACCTGAACATCCTCAAGCCGGAAAACCTGAGCAAGGACGAGTTCTTTGCCAAGTGCGCGACGGTCAACAAATGGGTGTTTGAAACCGTCGAGAAATACAACGGCTCGATCTCGGCCGAACACGGCGTGGGCATGACCAAGCGCGATTACCTGACCTACAGCCGTTCGCCGGTGGAAATCGAGTACATGAAAGCCGTCAAGGCTGTGTTCGACCCGAACGGCATCATGAACCCGGGCAAGATCTTCGCTGTTTGAAGGTGCGGTACCTGAAGAATCCCTAAGGCAGGAGGCGGTAATGAGCTATCAGCACCAGTATGTCGACGGTACCCGTATTCATTTCCCACTGGGGAAAGTGGTGTGCATCGGGCGCAACTACGCCGAACACGCCAAGGAACTGGATAACCCGGTACCGACCGAGCCGTTGTTGTTCATCAAGCCGGGCAGTTGCGTGGTGCCGCTGGAAGGTGGTTTTGCGATTCCGACCGAGCGCGGCTCGGTGCATTACGAGGCGGAAATCGCGGTGTTGATCGGCAAACCCTTGTCGACCAAGCCAAGCCGTGAAGAAGTGCTGGATGCGATCTCCGGGTTCGCCCCGGCCCTGGACCTGACCCTGCGCGACAAGCAGGCCGAGCTCAAGGCCAAGGGGCTGCCGTGGGAAATCGCCAAGTCGTTCGACGGTGCCTGTGTGCTGGCGCCGTTCGTGGTCAGCAGCACCTTTGCCGACCTGACTGATATCGGCATTCGCCTGACCATCAATGGCGAAGTCCGCCAGGACGGTAACAGCAGTGCCATGCTCAACCCGATCGTGCCGATGATCCAGCACATGGCCGGCTGCTTCTCGCTGCAGGCCGGCGACGTGATCCTCACCGGTACGCCGGTGGGCGTCGGCCCGCTGAATGTCGGGGATGAACTGGTCCTGGAACTGCCGGGTGCCGGCAGCTTCGCCAGCAGCGTGCGCTGATCGGCACAGCACTGAACCTGTGGGAGCGGGCTTGCCCGCGATAGCGGTGTATCTGACACATTGATGCTGAATGTGCCTACGCCATCGCGGGCAAGCCCGCTCCCACAGGGTCTTCCTATGCCATTAAGCTTGAATTCATCAACGCGTGATATTTCATCCGCCCGATTGCTTTTTGAGCTCGCCCCATGCGCCGACTTGCCCGCCCCAAGCCCCTTGCCCTGCTCGTGTTGATCGCCGCCTTGCTGGCGTTGGCCATGCTGGGCCAGTACTACCGCCTTTACGAGCGCAGCTGGTTCAACCTGCAAGCCTGGTTGCACCCGGCCGGTGAGCATTCGATGGCGCTCAACGACTATCGAGTAGTGATCGAGGCGAAGCCGATCGAAGGCCTGGACGATGACGTCTCGGCCTTGACCTTTGATCCGGTGCGTAAAAGCCTGTTCACCGTCACCAACAAGAATTCCGAACTGGTCGAGATGTCCCTCGACGGGCGCATCCTGCGCCGGGTCGCGCTGATCGGCTTTGGCGACCCGGAAGCCGTGGAGTTCATCAGTGCCGACACCTACGTGATCAGTGATGAGCGCCAGCAACGGCTGATCAAGATTCATCTCGAAGACGACACCACCTTCCTCGACGCCGCAGATGCCGAGCAGATGACCCTGGGCGTGCACATGACCCGCAACAAGGGGTTCGAAGGCCTGGCCTACGACTCCAAGGGCAAGCGCTTGTTTGTCGCCAAGGAACGCGACCCGATGCTGATCTATGAAGTGCAGGGTTTCCCCCATTACAACCCGGAGAAATCCTACGCCGTGCACGTGATCAACAATCCCAAGCGTGATGCCGGGCTGTTTGTGCGCGATCTCTCGAGCCTGCAATACGATGAGCGCAGCGGCCATTTACTGG